>JAVRPG010000764.1:0-5616 GCA_032162325.1 Mycobacterium sp.
ACCGCGGTGCTGTGTGACCTCTGCCAAGGCAAGGGCACCAATGGCAACTCGACACCGGTCGCCTGCGACACCTGCGGCGGGCGCGGCGAGATCCAGATCGTCCAGCGCTCGCTGCTCGGCCAGGTGATGACGTCGCGGCCATGCCCGGTGTGCGGCGGGGTCGGGGGGGTCATCCCCGACCCGTGTCACCAATGCGGCGGCGCCGGCCGAATCCGCGCGCGGCGGGGCATCAGCGTGAAGATTCCGGCGGGCGTCGGAGTCGGGATGCGGGTGCGGCTGGCTGCCCAGGGTGAGGTCGGCCCCGGCGGTGGGCCGGCAGGCGACCTGTACGTCGAGGTCCACGAAAAGCCGCATGACGTGTTCGTCCGCGACAGCGACGACCTGCACTTCACCATCTCGGTGCCGATGGTCGACGCCGCGCTGGGCACCACGATCACCGTCGACGCGATCATCGACGGTCCAACCGAGCTCACCATCCCCGCAGGCACCCAGCCCGGTTCGGTGACCACGCTGCGTGGGCACGGCATGCCTCATCTGCGCTCCGGGGTGCGCGGTGACCTACACGCCCACATCGATGTCGTGGTGCCGTCGCGGCTCGACCACGAGGACATCGAGCTGCTGCACAAGCTGAAGGAAAAGCGCGTCCGCGACGTGGCCGAGGTTCGCTCAACCCAAAGTGCGTCCACGGGTAGCGGGTTCTTCAGCCGGTTGCGCGAAACCTTCACCGGCCGCTAGACATCCGTGACGAGCGGGCTCTTCTACGTCGACGCGCTCGCCGAGGTCGGTGAGCTAGCGGTCGTCGACGGCGACGAGGGCTTCCACGCGGCCAACGTCCGGCGCATCCGGCCCGGCGAAGAACTCGACCTCGGCGACGGCGACGGAACGGTGGCGCACTGTGTCGTCGAGGATGTCGCCAACGGCCGGTTGTCGGCGCGGGTGCTGGGCCGCCGGACCGTCCCGGCGACCGCTCCAGCCGTCACCGTCGCGCAGGCCCTGCCCAAGTCCGACCGATCCGAGCTGGCCATCGAGCTGGCCACCGAGGCGGGAGCCGACGCGTTCATCGCCTGGCAGGCCTCGCGCTGTGTGGCCCGATGGGATGGGCGGGAAAGGGTCGACAAGGGTCTGCGCCGCTGGGGTGCGGTGGCCCGGTCCGCGGCGCGCCAGTCACGACGCCCGTACATTCCGGCGGTCACGGGTGTGGTGTCGACGGCCGAGTTGGCGCAGCGGGTCCGTGACGACGGCGCGACGGCGCTCGTACTGCACGAGTCGGCCACCGTCAAGCTCACGGAACTGCCGGTGGCGCAAGCGGATTCGCTGCTGCTTATTGTCGGGCCGGAAGGCGGTATCACCGACGACGAGATCGCGGCACTCTCGGACGCCGGGGCGACACCGGTGCTGCTTGGGCCGACGGTGTTACGAACCTCGACGGCCGCGGCCGTCGCGTTGGGCGCGCTGGGCGCCATGACACCGCGGTGGCGACTTTGACGGGCGTCATTCCGAATCGGCCGTCAGCCCAATACATGTCTGCCGAGGTCGGCGCTGGTTAAGCATTGGGATGCGTCGCTACCCGGCGGTAAAATGGGTATTCGAGAGCAAACCACCAGGCTAAAACCCAGAAGGCAGGCAGAAAACCCCACGTGACGCCCAGCGAGACGAACGCTGACTCGGACGTACCGGTTCGCAGCAGCATTGATGTTCCGCCCGATCTCGTCGTGGGCCTGCTCGGTTCCGCCGACGAGAATCTGCGCACACTCGAGCGCATCCTGGCCGCCGATATCCACGTGCGTGGCAACGCGCTCACCCTTTCCGGGGAGCCCGCCGACGTCGCGCTGGCCGAGCGAGTGGTTTCCGAACTGATCGCGATCGTCGCCAGCGGTCAACCGCTGACACCTCAGGCGGTGCAGCACAGCGTCGCGATGCTCACCGGCACCGGCGACGAGTCGCCGGCCGAGGTGCTGACGCTCGACATTTTGTCGCGGCGCGGCAAGACGATTCGGCCGAAGACGCTGAACCAGAAGCGATATGTCGACGCGATCGACGCCCACACCATCGTGTTCGGCATCGGGCCCGCAGGCACCGGCAAGACATACCTGGCAATGGCCAAGGCGGTCAACGCATTACAGACCAAGCAGGTCAACAGGATCATCCTCACCCGCCCGGCCGTCGAGGCCGGTGAGCGTCTCGGCTTCTTGCCCGGCACACTCTACGAGAAGATCGACCCCTATCTGCGGCCGCTGTATGACGCGCTGCACGACATGATGGATCCCGAGCTGATCCCAAAGCTGATGAGTGCCGGGGTGATTGAGGTTGCTCCGCTGGCGTTTATGCGTGGCCGCGCGCAACCGGTGTTCACGAAGGTGTTGACGCCCACAGGTTTCCGGCCGATCGGTGAACTTCGGGTCGGCGATCCCGTGATCGGCTCGGACGGATGTCCGGCAGAGGTCCTGGGTGTCTATCCGCAGGGGTTCAAGGAGATCTACCGGGTCCACACGCAGGACGGTTCGTCGACGCTCGCGACCGGTGACCACCTCTGGTCGGTGTATACCCCTGAGGATCGGCGGCGTGGGAAGCCGCCGCGTGTGCTCCAGACAAAGGAGATGATCGGCAACCTCCGCAAAACGCACAACCACCGATACGAGTTGCCGTTGCTCAGTGCGCCAGCGAGTTTCGATTCCCGGCCAGTCCCACTCGATCCATACGCCCTCGGCTTGTTACTGGGTGACGGGTGTTTCTCGTGCCGGGCCACACCGACATTCGCATCGGCCGATCCAGAGCTCGCTGAAGCCCTGGGACGCCTTATTCCGGGGATCGAACTCCGACGAAAAACCGACGTGGACTACGTGCTGAACCGGATCACCACGCCCGGTGAAGTCATCACGATCGAGAACCCGGTTACGGGCGCCATGCGTCGACTAGGGCTTGCAGGTACGAAGTCGAACGCCAAGTTTGTTCCCGACGATTACCTATTCAATTCGCCCGATGTGCGGCTAGCAGTTCTCCAGGGTCTGTTCGATTCCGACGGTGGTCCGGTAACGCAGCAGAGGCGGACGTGCCGTGTTCAGTTCACAACCGTTTCCGATCGACTGCGTGACGATGTGGCGTTCCTGGTCCAATCGCTCGGCGGTGTTGTGTACCAGCGCACCCGGAAAGCGGAGGGACGGAAGCCCGGACTGGCGCGTGGGCGAGAGGTACATCATCGGTCCGACGCACACATCCTCGACATTCGTCTGCCAGAGGGCGTGGCCCCCTTCCGGCTCGCCCGCAAGGTAGCGAAGTACGACGCCACCGGCGGCGGTCGGCCAATGCGTTTCGTTCACCGCATCGAGCCAGCGGGCACCGAGGAAGCCGTGTGCATCCAAGTCGCGGCCGCTGACTCGCTCTATGTCACCGAGGATTTCCTGCTCACGCACAACACGCTCAATGACGCGTTCATCATCCTCGATGAGGCGCAGAACACCACGAGCGAGCAGATGAAGATGTTCCTGACCCGCTTGGGCTTCGGCTCGAAGGTCGTTGTCACCGGCGATATCACGCAGGTGGATCTGCCCGGTGGCGCGACCTCCGGCCTGCGTGCGGTGATACGCATTCTCGACGGCATCGACGACATTCACTTCGCGGAACTCACCAGCGCGGATGTCGTGCGGCACCGCCTGGTCGCCGAGATCGTCGACGCCTACGCCAAATCCGAGGAGCCGGAGCTGATGAATCGGGCGCAGCGGCGGGCCTCCGGCAGCCGTCCGCGAAGGTGACCGCGTGAGCATCGAGGTGTCCAACGAATCGGGCATCGACGTTTCCGAAGACGAACTGGTCAGCGTCGCGCGGTTCGTCATCCGCAAGATGAAGGTGAACCCCGCGGCGGAGCTTTCGATGGTGCTGCTGGACACCGCGGCGATGGCCGATCTGCACATGCGGTGGATGGACCTGCCCGGCCCGACCGACGTGATGAGCTTCCCGATGGACGAGCTCGAACCCGGCGGCCGGCCCGACGCGCCAGAGCCGGGGCCGTCGATGCTCGGCGACATCGTGTTGTGCCCGGAATTCGCGGCAGACCAGGCCACCGCCGCGGGCCACACCCTCGGCCAGGAGCTAGCGCTGCTGACCGTGCACGGCGTGCTGCATCTGCTGGGCTACGACCACGCCGAGCCGGACGAGGAAAAAGAGATGTTCGCCCTCCAGCGCCAACTGCTCGAGGAGTGGGTGGCCGACCAGGTCGAGGCTTATCACCAGGACCGCCAGTCCGAGAAGGACCGGCGGCTGCTGGACAAGTCCCGATTCTTCGACGAGCCGTGACCGGTATAGCCCCCCTGCTGGGCGCGATCGCGCTCATCGGTCTCGGCGGGCTTTTCGCGGCCATCGACGCCGCCATCAGCACGGTGTCGGTGGCTCGTGTCGAGGAGCTCGTGCGCGACGAACGCCCCGGCGCGACCCGGCTGGCCCGAGTCGTGCGCGAGCGCCCGCGCTATATCAATCTCGTTGTGCTCCTACGCATCACCTGCGAGGTGACCGCGACGGTGCTGCTGGTCGCCTACCTCGACGGCCTTCTCGGCGTGGGCTGGGGGCTGGTCGCCGCGGCCGCCATCATGGTGGTGGTCAGCTTCGTGGCCATCGGTGTGGGCCCGCGAACCGTGGGCCGGCAGAACGCGTACACCATCTCATTGCTCGCCGCGCTTCCGCTGCAGGCGATCTCGGTGCTGCTCACCCCGATCAGCCGGCTGCTGGTGTTGATCGGTAACGCGCTGACACCCGGTCGCGGGTTCCGCAACGGCCCGTTCGCCTCCGAGATCGAGCTGCGCGAGGTCGTCGACCTGGCCCAGCAGCGCGGCGTGGTGGCCGACGACGAGCGCCGGATGATCCAGTCGGTGTTCGAGTTGGGTGACACCCCGGCCCGCGAGGTGATGGTCCCGCGCACCGAGATGGTGTGGATCGAAAGCGATAAGACCGCGGGCCAGGCGACGTCGTTAGCGGTGCGCAGCGGTCATTCGCGGATCCCGGTGATCGGGGAGAACGTCGACGACGTCGTGGGCGTGGTCTACCTCAAAGACCTTGTGCAGAAGACGTATTACTCGATCAACGGCGGTCGCGACACGAAGGTGTCCGAGGTGATGCGCCCGGCGGTGTTCGTCCCCGACTCCAAACCGCTCGACGCGCTGCTTCGCGAGATGCAGCGCGACCGCGTCCACATGGTGCTGTTGGTCGACGAGTACGGCGCCATCGCGGGACTTGTCACGATCGAGGACGTGTTGGAGGAGATCGTCGGCGAAATCGCCGACGAATATGACACCGACGAGGTCGCGCCGGTGGAAGACCTGGGCGACAAGCATTTTCGGGTGTCGGCCCGGCTGCCGATCGAGGACCTTGGCGAGCTGTACGAGATCGAGTTCGACGAGGACCTCGACGTCGACACGGTCGGCGGCCTGGTGGCGCTCGAACTGGGCCGCGTCCCGTTGCCTGGCGCCGAGGTGACGTGGGACGGGCTGCGCCTGCGCGCCGAAGGCGGGCCGGACCATCGCGGCCGGGTCCGGATCGGGACCGTGTTGGTCAGCCCCACCGAACCGGCAGAAGAGGAGCGCGAATGACCGAGCTCGACGCCGAGGACGCCAAACTGGTGGTGCTGGC
>JAVRPG010000765.1:0-7406 GCA_032162325.1 Mycobacterium sp.
AGTATTGGGGCAGCTGCATTGTCGTGAGCATGCCCTTGTAGACCATGGTGCGGCTGGACAGGGACGGGAAGTAGACGCCCAGGCGCTCGGCGCGCTTTCTCAGTGGGTAGACGCGCCGGTCGAGGTCGATGCCGCCGATGCCTTGCGGCGCGGCGACGAACAACTGCGACATGTAGGGCATGCAGCCAAGCGCGGTCACGCCGACCTCGGCGCCGTCGGGGTCGACGGGCACCGCGCGCCAGCCGAGGACCTGCAGCCCCTCCTCTACGGCGATGGCCTCAACGTCTTCGCGCGCGGCGGCGCGGGCGACGGGGTCCAGCGGCAGGAAGCAGATGCCTGCGGCAAAGGTGTTGGTGCCGTCCGACGCGGTCGGGGGAAGTTCGAAGTCGACGACCTCACGGAGCAATTCGACAGGCAGCTGGATGAGGATGCCGGCGCCGTCACCGCTGTTGGGCTCGGCACCCGCTGCGCCGCGGTGTTCGAGATGTTCCAGAGCGACGAGCCCGTCGGCGACTATGGCGTGCGAGCGTCGGCCCTGGATGTCGGTGATCATGGCGACGCCACAGGAGTCCGACTCGTTGTCTGGGTCGTACAAGCCCTGGCGGTCGGGCAATGCCGAAAACAGCATCGAACGGTACCTCCGCAGTCCGGAAAATCTCAGTCCGGGACTGCACCGGCCCGGTTGCCGATTGTATCAGCGCAGCTGCGGAACTACCCGCCGAGAAGCGTCGGGACCAGCGGGAACCCGGGCAGATTTCGTACCACCGTCCAGGTGATGGCGGCGACGGCGATGACGACCATCGCGGGCATTGGCATCAGCGGTTGCCCGCGGCGCCAGCGCACCAGGAGCCAGGCCGCCAGCATGGGCAGGCCGACGAGGAGGAAAACGTTGTCGACGACGGCGGCGGCGATATCGCCGTGCAGCACGTCGTGGGTCATCCGCAGGCCACCACAGCCCGGGCAGTTCCAGCCCGTCAGCGCCTTGAACGGGCAGACGGGAAACATGAAGTGCGGGTTGTGCGGATCGCCGAGACCGACGTAGGCGAGACCGCCCACGAGCACGGCGCCGGTTCCGAGCCCGCCGTAAAGCCGTCCGCGGCTGGAGGTGGCGCTAGGTGCCATCGCGCAGTGGACGCCCCATCGAGTCACGCGGACTGCCCGTCATGAGCACGATGCAATCGATGATGCCCCAGATCACAGGGATTACAAAGCCAATCCCGCAGGTCAGAATGCCGATGACAAAGCCGCCGATCAGGCCGATTAGTAGCTGGGCGACACCCAACCCCGTCTGCCCCATGTAGATGCGCCCGATCCCGAGAATTCCGACTATTCCGATGAGCTGCAGCAATCCCGCAATTGTCTTGGACTTGTCGGACAGCGGCTCACCCGTCAGCGGATGTCGGCCATACGGTGCCATTGGATCCATGTACGCGCCGGGGTACTGGCCCACCGGCGGCGGATACGGCGGCGGATACCCCGGTTGCTGCGGGGGCGGTGGAGGCCGGTTTCCGTACTCGTTGCCACTGAACTGCGGCTCGGTCATGGCACTCAGCATGCCAGAGTCGGACGTCGGGTTGTAAGTAAGGAAACCCGCCAAGTATTGGGCGGCCAGGCCTGCGCCGATCAGAAGGGCGGCGGTTCGCCGTCCCCGTGATTGGGTGACGTCAGATCTGTGTAGTACGCCTCGCGGGCTTGCTCGCGGGCTTCACGTGCTTGGCGGTTCTCACGTCGTTCGGCCGCCACGCGCTGTGCGCGATTCTGTGCGCGAGTGCGCCGCCGCTTGGGCATCATCACCGCGCGGTCGACGCAGCGGTCGTCCATGGATGGCTCCAGCATGTCGAGCTCGCCAGTAGGCGCACAAAGGCTTGGAAATAGCAGCGCACTGCCGGGTGTGGTCACATAGGTCTGACCATCGGGAAGTGTCCAAATCAGCGTGCCATCCGGCAGCTGTTGGTCGTGCCAGCCCAAGAAAGTCTTCGCTAAGTGATGTTTTCGGCATTTACACGACAGATTCGATGCATGTGTGAGACCACCATCGGCGAACGGGACAACGTGGTCGATGTCGCACTGGCTGGCCGGCACATCGCAGCCGGGTGCCCGGCAGGTTAGGTCTCTGCAGCGGACGAACTCGGCCAACTTGGCCGAGGGCACATAGCCAGGTTCCGGCGGGGCATCCATCGGATTGAACAGCGGCCGCACCTTCGCCGACTGCGCCAATTCGGCCACCAGCTCGGCAGGAATGAGCTCATCACTTCCGGCCAGATATCCCGGCTTGTCGGAGGTCCCATCGATAGTCGCCTGCTCGGCAACCAGGTGCACCACAACCGGTGTCGCGGCGGGCTTCCCACCGGCCGGGCAGTCGGGGTTGCCGCACTGGCAGCCCAACCGGTCAGCCCCCGCGGCCAAGGCACCCATTGCGTCGGCACGGCGCTGTTGCTTGGTACGCGGATCGGCATCGCAGACCGTGGCCGCAAGCGCGTCCACTCGCTGCTCCAGAGCGTGCCCGTCGGTGGCAAAGACGTTGGCGTACACCGACGTCATGCCGTCCCCGGAATCGCAGATGACCACCTCGCGGTCCTCAACACGCTCTTTGCGACGGCGCACCGCGTCCTGGTCAGCTTTCGCGACGATGCGATCGACCTCGCGGCCCAACTTGCCCTGGGATAGTGCGGTCCAGCGCGGCGCGCGGCTAGCGAGCTGCCCGTCGACCACTGCGAGGGTGTCTGGATCGTTGATCAGATCGGTGCGATACGCCATCGTCTGAAACGACCGGTAATCGATGTCCCCGGCTGCCAACACCATGCCCAGGAGCGGCAGCCGTTCGTGCATCGCCTTCGCCATCCGGACATAGCTGCCCGCCAGCCCAACACTGATGTTCAACGCGGCGGCTACCTCAGCGGCCACCGCATCCCAGGTGTCCACCACCCAATCATCGTGATCGCCGGTTTCCCGCAACCGCACCTTGTAGAGGTTCCAGATCCCGGTCAGTCGCCGTGCGGCGGCCCGTGTCTCGGCCCGCGACGCTGCGCGCACGTCATCCAGCAGCGCAGCCGGCTCCGCTGTAGCGGGAGGCTCCAGCAACTCGAACATACATTCGATAATAGTCGCCTGGACCGACAACTTCTGCCGCTGCAGAGATTCTGGCCCTGTGGATAACAGTCAACGGAACTCGTGCACAACCTCAATCGGTCCGACCAAATGGGCGTTGAACTCGTCGAGCTCCTCCGCCGGAACCCACAACTCCAGGATGGTCTTGCCACCGGCTTGTTGGATCGGGTAGCGCTCGAGGAATTCGGACTCGACTCGAAAGCGGGTCACGTAGCCGACTCCGTGGTGTGGGACGTTCCAGTCTCGAGCGATCTTGATCGCGTACTCCTCGTTGAGAACGGGGTAAAAGATCGGCTGCTCGGGAAGTCGGGGTGGCCAAGCGCACCAGCCGGACTGCCGAACGAGCTCCAACTCCTCCGGGCCGGTCGGCCGCCACAGCACGGTGGTCGGCGTCTCCTCGTCGTGAACCACCGTGCACCTCTCCCGCGCTCAACTGCCTGGATCGTTCCGATGGCTACACGATCTCAGGCGGCTCGGCGCTGGCAAATCACGCTTCGGTCAGCGATTGCGACGCAGCCAGCGGCCTAGACGCCCGCCGGACTTCTCGGCCGGCTCGGGCTCGGCGGCCGTGTCCTCGACTTCAGCCTCCTCGAGGACCCCTGTCTTGGGTTCGTCCTCGGCGGCGGCGTCGGCCTCCTCGACCACCGCTTCCGCTTCCTCGGCGGCCTCTCCTTCGGAAGGCTCGGCTACGGCCTCTTCAACTGCAGCCTCCGCGGCCTCGGTCTCCGGCTCATCGGGCTCAGAGTCATCATCCGACTCGGCGTCGGCTTCCTCACCCGCCGCGGCGAACGCGTCGGCCTCTGCAATGTCCTCGGACGGAGCCTCGGCTACATCCGCAGCGAGCGATTCTGCTTCGGCAGCCGCCTCGGACGACGGCTCGTCGTCATTCTCCGCGGCCACCTCATCGGCGACGGCCTCAGCCTCGTCGGCTGCCTCTACCGCCGCTTCATGAACCTCGGGCGCAGCCTCCTCGGCCTCGACAGCTTCCTCACCCTCAACCAAACCCACACCCGCGTCCGGCTCGGGTGCTTCTTCGTCAGCGGTTTCCGGCTCTTCGGCTTCCGGCTCTTCGGCTTCGTCCTCCGCCGCCACCTCATCGGCGACGGCCTCGGCCTCGTCGGCTGCCTCTACCGCCGCTTCATGAACCTCGGGCGCAGCCTCCAGCGCCTCGACCGCTTCCTCACCCTCGACGGCGCCCAAACCTGCCTCCGGCTCGGCTCCTGCGGCCTCGCCTTCCGCTTCGGCCTGTGGCTCTTCGTCGGATTCCGCTTCCGGCTCTTCCGCGGAATCGTCCGCGGCTTCAGCCTCTGGCTCTTCAGTCTCTGGGTCTACAGTCTCTGGCTCTTCGGCCTCCGCAGCTTCGTCCTGGGCGGCCACCTCATCGGCGACGGCCTCGGCCTCGTCGGCCGCTTCGTGAACTTCGGGGGCAGCCTCCTGGGCCTCGACAGCTTCTTCACGCTCAACCAAACCCACACCCGCGTCCGGCTCGGCAGGTTCGGCCTCTACCTCTTCGGCCTCTGCCTCGAGCTCTTCCGGTTCCTCCGCCTTCTCTTCCTCGACGTCCTCATCGCCGGCTGCCTTGGCGTCCACGCCCTCCGCCTCACCAGCGGCCTTGGCAGCCGCGACGACGCCGGTCGTGGCGGCTACCGACGTCAGCTCCTTGGCGAACTCCTCGACCCTGTCTTCTTCCTCGTCTTCCTTCGCCGGCTTGCCGACAAGGGAGGCAGGATCCTCTCGGCCCTTCGGCGCGACCATGATGTACACCACCGCGCCGATGAACACGAACGTCGACGTGAACGAATTGACGCGAATGCCCGCGATGTGTGTGGCCACATCGCTGCGGATCAGCTCGACCCAGAACCGGCCAAGGCAGTAGCCCGCCACATACATCGCGAACAGCCTGCCGTGGCCTATCTTGAATCGCCGGTCGATCCAGATCAGCGCCGCGAAAACCAAAACGTTCCACAGCAATTCGTACAGGAACGTCGGATGGACCACCTCAATCAACTGGCCCGTCGAGACACCGTTCAACGAGTCAAGCGCACCGTTGACGTCGCGGCGCTCATAGATCTCCAGGCCCCAGGGCAGCGTCGTCGGCCGTCCGTACAACTCCTGGTTGAAGTAGTTGCCCAACCGGCCGATGGCCTGCGCCAGAACGATTCCCGGCGCGATCGCGTCACCGAACGCCGGCAACGGAATGCCCTTCTGCCGGCACCCTATCCACGCACCGACGCCGCCCAGTGCCACCGCGCCCCAGATTCCCAGGCCGCCGTCCCAGATCCGCAGCGCCCCCGCCAGCCCCGCGCCGTCGTCACCGAAGTAGGTCCGCCAGTCCGTGATGACGTGGTACAACCGGCCGCCGATGAGGCCGAATATCACGGCCGGTATAGCGATGTCATAGATGACCCCTGGCTCGCCGCCCCTGGCCACCCAGCGACGATCGCCGATGAGCAGCGCCGCGATGATGCCGACAATGATGAAGAGCGCGTACGCGCGGATCGGCACCGGGCCCAGATGCCAGACGCCCTGCGGCGGGCTGGGAATGTAAGCCAGAACTGTCGTCGTCACGCAGTAATCCTCTGCCGCACACCGTCGGCGAGTTCCACGGTCAGCGACCGCACCGCCGGAATACCGTCCTTCAACGCCGACACCAACGCCGACCCCACGATGACCCCGTCCGCATAGGCACCGATCTGCGCCGCCTGCTCACGCGACCGCACGCCCAGCCCGACACCGACCGGAATATCCGACACCGCCTTCACCCGGCGCACCAGTTCGGGCGCCGCCACCGACACCGCATCGCGAGCACCCGTCACCCCCATTGTCGAAGCGGCGTAGACGAATCCGCGTGAGGCCTGGACCGTCGCCGCCAACCTCTCCGGGGTCGACGACGGCGCCACCAGAAAGATTCGGTCCAGATGGTGAGCATCGGACACGGCCAACCACTGCTCGGCCTCGTCCGGAATCAAGTCAGGCGTGATCATCCCGAGCCCGCCCGCCGAGGCCAGATCCCGCGCGAACGCGTCGACACCCCGGCGCAACACCGGGTTCCAATACGTCATCACCACGGCCCGGCCGCCGGCCTTGCTGATCGCCTCGACCGCAGCCAGCGCATCGCGCACCCGCACCCCGCCGCGCAACGCCGCCTCGGTCGCCGCTGCAATAACGGGTCCGTCCATTCCCGGATCCGAGTATGCGATGCCGACTTCGATGATGTCGCAACCGGATTCGACCATGGCCGTCATCGCCGAAATCGACGTCGGTACATCGGGGAACCCCGTCGGCAGGTAGCCGATCAACGCCGAACGGTTCTCCGCGCGGCATGCGTCGAACAAGCCGGACAGCCGGCTCATGACGCACCGTCCAACAGGCCAAACCACTTGGCGGCCGTCTCGACATCCTTGTCGCCGCGGCCCGACATGTTCACCACGATGATCGACCCACGGCCCAACTCGACGCCCAGCTTCAACGCGCCTGCGACCGCGTGCGCCGACTCGATGGCCGGGATGATGCCCTCGGTTCGGCACAACAGCGCGAACGCGTCCATCGCCTCGGTATCGGTGATCGGCCGATACTCCGCACGACCGGTGTCCTTCAGGAAGGCATGTTCCGGGCCAACCCCTGGGTAGTCCAAACCCGCTGAGATCGAATGGGATTCGATGGTCTGCCCGTCTTCGTCCTGCAACAGATACGAGAACGAACCCTGAAACGCGCCGGGCGAGCCACCGGTGAAAGTCGCGGCGTGGCGGCCGGTCTCGACACCATCGCCCGCCGCTTCGAAGCCCACCAGCCGCACACCCGGATCGTCGATGAACGCATGGAAGATGCCGATCGCATTGGATCCGCCGCCCACACACGCCGTCACCGCGTCGGGCAGCCGGCCGACCTGATCGACAATCTGCACCCGTGCTTCCATCCCGATCACCCGCTGAAAGTCGCGCACCATCGTGGGGAACGGATGCGGGCCTGCGGCGGTGCCGAAGCAGTAGTAGGTGTTGTCCGCGTTGGTGACCCAGTCACGGAATGCCTCGTTGATCGCGTCCTTCAGGGTCTTGGAGCCGGCCTCGACCGACACCACTTGCGCCCCCAGCAGCCGCATCCGCGCCACGTTCAGCGCCTGCCGCGCGGTGTCGACGGAGCCCATGTAGACAACACACTCAAGTCCCAGCAGCGCGCACGCGGTCGCGGTGGCCACCCCGTGCTGTCCGGCACCGGTTTCGGCGATCACCCGCTGTTTACCCATCTGGCGCGCCAGCAGCGCCTGACCCAGCACATTGTTGATCTTGTGAGATCCGGTG
>JAVRPG010000766.1:0-10041 GCA_032162325.1 Mycobacterium sp.
GCCGTGGTGGGAAGCCAACAGTAAGGAGGCGTACAACTCGGGTTTGGACGGTTTGGCCCGCGCGCTGCAGAACTGGTCGACGTCGCGTTCTGGTGAGCGGGCCGGGGCCGCAGTCGGCTTCCCGAAGTTCAAGTCCAAGCACCGCTCGACGCGGTCGGTGCGGTTCACCACCGGCGCCATCCGCGTGGAGGCCGACCGCCACCACGTGACGCTGCCGCGGTTGGGCACCATCCGTACGCATGAGTCGACTCGCAAGCTGGCCCGCCGCCTGCAGGCCGGTACCGCGCGGATCCTGTCGGCCACGGTGAGTTTCATTGGGGGGCGCTGGCAGTGCGCGTTTCAGGTGATCGTGGCCGCCAAGATCCGGCCCGCCAACGCCGGCCGATCGCCACACCGGGTGGTGGGTGTGGACGTCGGGGTTAAGGATCTGCTGGTGGTCGCCACCCCCGACGGGGTGGAGGTCGACCGGATTCCGGCGCCGAAACCCTTGACTCGGGCGCGGTCGCGGCTGCGGGCGGCGCAACGGTGCGCGGCGCGCCGGTGTGGCCCCTACGATCCCAACACCCGGAGACAGCGGGAGCCGTCCAAGCGCTGGCAGCAAGCCAACGCCCGGGTGGGGCGGATTCATGGGAAGGTGGCCGCGATCCGGGCGCAGGAGATCCACATGGCCACCACCGGCCTTGCGACCCGCCACGAGGTCGTCGCGGTCGAGCAGCTGTCCGTCAAGAACCTGGGCCGGCGCGGCGGGCGGCGCAAACGCGGCCTCAACCGCGCGCTCGGCGACGCCGCCCTGGGTCGGATCCGTACCCAGCTCGACTACAAGACCACGTGGTATGGCACCGAATTGGTGACCGCGCGACGGTTCTTTGCGTCGACTCAACTGTGCTCGCGCTGCGGGGTGAAAACCAAGCTCCGCCTGCGCGACCGCATCTACCACTGCCGCAACGGATGCCCACCGATCGATCGGGACCTCAATGCGGCGATCAACCTTGCCCGCCTCGGCGACCCCACCCGTGGGCGAACGGGGACCGGTACCGGCAGTAGGCCGGCCGCCAGCGTCACGGCTGGAGATGGACGTGGAGCCATCCAGAAGACCAGCCCCACCACCACGGCGGTGGGGACGGCAGGAGACGATGAAGCGTCAACCCCGCACGCCACTCACCCGGGTGCGGGGACCGCAACTCCGCAAGGAGAAGCTGCCTGAAATGCCCAGTCATACAAACACTCAACATTTCAGGCAACGGCAGGCGCGGGAAGTCAGAGAATCTGTTCGAGCCGGTTCTCGAGTTCGTTTTGCTGTGCGATGGGCAGCAGAGCTGTAGCAGCGTGTTCGCGGATCGAAGGTTGTACGCAGAACTCTCGAGAGCTCGCCATATCCTGGCTTGATGGACACCGAGCATGTTGCAGACGCACGGCAGGGTATCCAGTCTGTTGAGAATGCGATGACGGTGCTGTTGGCCCTTGAGCGCGGCGCGGGACCGATGGCCTTGACGCAGATCGCCGAGAGCTGCGGGATGCAGGCCAGCAAAGTCCATCGCTACCTGGTGAGTCTGGGCCGGGTGGGTCTCGTGTCGCAGTCACCACGGTCGGGCCGCTATGACCTCGGTCCGGCGATGCGGCGCCTTGGCGCCGAGGCGCTGCGCCGCATGGACGAGGTGGGCGTGGCCTCGGAATATCTTTCCGACCTACGGGACCGCACGAAGCACTCGGTGGCACTCTTGGCGTGGGGCGAGAACGGACCAGTGACCATGCGGTGGGAGGTTGGCGCGTACCCGCTGCCGGTCACCGTCCGGGTCGGATCAACACTCCCCGTCCTGACGACATCTGCCGGACACATTTTTCTCGCCTACCTGCCAGATGCCCTCACCGAGCCGATCGTGCGGCGGGCGCAGGCTGCGGACCCGTCGGGCCCCAGCGACAAGGAGATAGGCCGCATCAAGGCCGAGGTTCGCCGCCAGGGCTTCGCCGTGACGACGGATGCGATGATCCCGGGCGCTACCGCGGTTGGCGCTCCGGTTTTCGCGACCGAGGCGTCGCTACCGCTCGTGGTGGTGCTTGTCCTGCCGCGCTCCCTTTCGGCGCCGGCAGTCGTGTCGGAGATGTGCACTGAGTTGGTCGCCGCGACCAAAACAATCTCCGCTGACCTCGGCCATGTGCCCTCGGCCTGAGCGGGCAACCGCGTAGCCGCGCCTGCGTCGGTCGGGTTATCCGGGCGGCCGACCAGTGATTCACCATTGTGCATTGACTTTACGCATAGTAGATCGTACTGTTCCCCGCATGACTCCCCACGCTGGGCGCGAAGTGTGGGTGGACGCCGACGTCGCTGTGGTGGGCTATGGACCGGTCGGCATGGTCGTTGCTGCGCTGCTCGGGCGACGCGGACACCGCGTCGTTGTGCTGGAGCGCTACCCCGGTTTGTACAACCTTCCGCGGGCCGGTGTGTTCGACGGCGAGACGATGCGTACCTTCGCCGCGCTCGGTATCGCCGAAGAATTATTGCCGGACCTCAAAGCGGCGCAACGATATCGGTTTGTGAACGGCACGGGTGAGCTGCTGATGGAGTTCGACTGGGCAGCGATGGGCCGCAGCGGCTGGGCGGACAATTACGGCTTTTACCAACCGGAACTCGAGGACGCCCTCGACAAGGTCTGCCGAGGCCTGCCCGACGTTGACGTTCGGCATTCTGTCCGGGTGACGGGCATCGTGCAGAACAGCTCGTCAGTAGCGCTGACCGTCACCGGTCCTGAGGGTACCCAGACCGTCACGGCTGGTTATGTCGTGGCGTGCGACGGCGGAAACAGCTTCGTGCGCCAACACCTCGGCATCGACCAGGACGACTACGGATTCGGTGAAGCGTGGATGGTCTGCGACTTCAAGCTCCACACGCCCGTCGACCTTCCGTTCATGCAGGTCTGCGACCCGCAACAACCGACCGCGGTCGTCCCGATCGGGCGCAGGCACCAACGGATGAGCTTCATGCTCGACTCGGTCACGGACTTCGACCGAGAGAGTCAGCCCGAGCGAGTCTGGCATCGAGCCGCCCGCTATTTGAGCCCCGACGACGCCGAGTTGATCCGCGTGGGCACCTACACCTTCCGGTCTCTGGTCGCCCGCTCGTGGCGCCTAGGACGCGTCCTGCTCGCCGGTGATGCCGCGCATCAAATGCCGCCCTTCCTCGGGCAGGGCATGTGCTCGGGAATCCGAGACGCCCAAAACGTGGCATTCAAGCTCGATCTCGTGCTGCACGGCCGAAATCCAGAGCTGTTGGACACGTACCACGGTGAGCGTGACCCGCATGTGCGTGCGGTCACCAAACGCGGGATCGAGCTCGGCCGGGTGCAGACCATGCGCGATCCCGTGGCCGCGGCCGAACGGGACCGACTGCTGATCGCCCAGCGCGCGGAAAACCAGGAGCCGGCGCACATCCGACTACCCGGCCTCACCGAGGGCTTCCTCGCGCCGCACTCCCGGCCGGGTCGCGGCGAGTTGTCCGTGCAGGGTGTCGTCGACGACGAAGTGGAACGCGGCCTGTTGGACTCCGTCGTCGGACACGGGTTCCACCTACTTGTGACCGCTGGACTGTTGCCGGAACTGGAGCGCGGGGGGATCGCTGCTTCGCTTCGGGCCGCTGGGGTGGCTGTTGTCGGCTTGGCCAACCAGCCCGGTGCCGACGGCACCGTCCTCGACGTGGATGGCACCTACCAGGCCTGGTTCGCCGAGCATCGCTGGGTTGCCGTGGCAGTGCGTCCGGACTTCTACGTCTACGGCACCGCCATTGACGCCCTCTCCACCCAGGTGCTCGCCGACGATCTGCTCAAGGCGCTGGCTGTCGAAACCTCGACGCCCGAGCGGCTAGTCAAGACGAGCTGACGGGGGATCCTATGCAGACCGCAGACCGCATGGCCGGGTCATCCCGTTCAGAACGGGTGATGCTCGGTCTCGTCGCTGCCTTTGCCTTCCTCGAGCTTTACGACTTGGCCTGCTACGGCGTCACTGTCCCCGCGATACTCGCCGACCGGTCGATGGCGGCCGATGTGTCGGCGGCCGGTACCGCCGGGTCGCTGGTAGCCGTCGGGATGATGTGCGGGGCGGCGCTGGCAGGGGCACTCGTTGTCCGGGTCGGCCCGCTCAAACTGATGCTGGTCGGCGCCGCAGTGTTCTCCGCCGGCATGCTGTGCTGCGGTGTAGCGCCCTCGATTGGCCTGTTCGGATCCGCACGCCTGATCGTCGGGGTGGGGCTCGGCGCGGTTCTGCCGGCGTTGACTGCCTATGTTGCCGAGGTGTCCAGCCAACAGCGGCGCTGTCGCAACGTCGGGCTCATGATGGCGGGCGGCGCGGCCGGAGGAGTGATGGCACCGCTGGTGGCCGCGGTGATGCTGCCGGAGTTCTCCTGGCGCTGGGTGTACGTTGCCGGGGCGGCGCCCGCGTTACTGCTGCTCCCACTCGCGGCGCGCCTCCTCCCGGAAAGCCCTGTGCACCTTCGGCTTTCATCGCAGACCGGCGGATTCCAAGTCAGACGTCGAAAGGAGCTGTTCGGTCTGCGCCCGCTGCTCACCGCGCGTGCCCGAGCCGCCACCGCGCTGTTCTGGGTAATGTCCTTCTACGGGTTGCTGCTGGTGTTCGGCATCAGCACGTGGCTACCGACCATCATGAGCAACAGCGGCTACCCGCTCGGCTCGGCGCTGCTGCAGACTGCTGTGCTCTGGGCCGGCGCAGGCGCCGGGATGGTTGCGGGTGGCCGCGTTGCCGATTCGCTCGGGCCCAAACCCGTTGTCATAGCCGCCTTCGGGGTCGGGTCGCTGTGTCTGCTTGGCCTGAGTCTGCGGCCCTCCCTGGTTGTGCTGTTTGTGCTCATGTTCGTCAGCGGACTGGGTCTGCTCTCCAACCAGGTGCTTGTCAACGCATTCATGGCCGTCCACTACCCCGATGAACTGCGTGGTCCCGGCATCGGCTGGGCACTGGCCGTCGGCAGGCTGGGCGCCATCCTTGGTCCGGCGATGGGCGGCTGGATCCTGGCCGGTCAGCTCGACGTGCAATGGAACTTCTACCTGTTCGCCGTACCCGGCGTCATCGGTGCCATCGCCGCCGCGCTCCTGCCCCCCGTCCGCTCTGCTGATCCGTCTCCTCCGATCGATAGGTCAGCCGGTGCAAACGCGGTGTCCTAGAAAAGGGTCGCCTACAACGGCCGATAAAAACTCCGCACAGCACGAAATACAAAAACTGTTGTAACCCAGTCCGGTGCCCCATATTCCTCGGAGGAAGGGTGCGACGATGGTCACCCTGCATGGCCGGTCAAATGACCCCTTCGAATATGAAAATAATAGAGTCGCGGATCTAATTACCGGTTGTGGCGCCGCGATCGTGGCACTGATTCTGGTGATTGGAATCGGGACGGGAATTGCGGGTATGATCAGCGGGTCTGGCCAGAAACGACCGATCGATCCGAACGACACCGTGACATTCCATGGCCAGATCTTCGGTCAGTTCCAACCCGCGGAGGTCAATACCTTTTATGGGATTGCCGAAAAGGTTCGCGGCAGGCCATTACAAATTGACTCCCTTTGGAATCTGATTCCTGCTCGAGATGAGATCACCGTCGATGGTTTGGTGTACAACGAGTGCGAGGGCGTAGGCTCGGTGGTCACAGACCGTCTGCGCTACCAAGAACTGGTTCGTAAACGCTGACACTGAGCATAGGCTGCAGGCAATTGCCCGAGCAGTCGGCGGTGAATATGCCAAATGGTCACTCTGAGTCGGGGTTTCGGGACGGACCGACATGGATCGAGGGATTCGACCGCTCAACGTCACGCTGTTGACGCTCCTGGTGACGGCCACAATCAGTGGCGTCATGGCGTTCGGGGTGGGGTTCCCGGGCCCCGCGCGGTGGGTCGTCGCCGTGCATGGGGCGTCCGGACTGGGACTGCTGTTGCTTGCCCCGGTCAAGATCTTCGTTGCGCGGCGGGGCCTTCGGCGGCCGGGACGATCGCGCAAGGTGATCAGCCTGACGTTCACCGTGCTTGTGCTCGCGGCGCTCGGGAGTGGGCTGCTGCACGCGGTCGGCGGATGGCGGCCCTACCTGGGGCTGCTCCCGATGCAGCTCCACGTCGGTGCGGCGGTGGGGGCGGTGGCGCTGCTGGTCGCGCACGTGGCGATGCATCATCGGAGCGCGGGTCGTCGGTGGCGACCATTGCTGCGCCGCACCGACATGACGCGACGGCGAGCGCTCCTCGGCACCGGCGTCGTCGCGGGCTCGGCGGCGCTGTGGGTCATCACGCCGGGGTTGCCACGTCGCGAGACCGGATCACACGAGGTCGGGTCGGGGAACATCGCGATCGTTCCCGTCACGCAGTGGATGTCCGACCCGGTGCCCCAGATCGCGGCTGCGGCCTGGCGCCTCCGCACCCCGGACAGATCGTTTGACCTGGCCGCCATCGCCGCGCTCCCGCAGAGCACCGTGCGCGCCGTGCTCGACTGCACGGGGGGCTGGTTCACCGAGCAGGAGTGGCGCGGGGTGCGGCTCTCGGCGCTCGGATTGCGGCAGGGTGCGTCGATCGAGGTCGTGTCGACGACCGGTTACCGCCGCCGTTTCCCCGCCCGCGAGGCCGGGACGCTGCTGCTGGCGACGCATGCCTCGGGCCGTCCGCTCTCGGACGGCCATGGCGGCCCGGCTCGGATCGTCGCGCCGGGGCGGCGCGGGTTCTGGTGGGTGAAGTGGGTGGCCTCCGTCGAGGTGGTCGACGAGCCGTGGTGGTGGCAGCCGCCGTTCCCCTTGCAGTGACCCTCATTGTGTGGGGTCCTCGACGAGCGTGCGAATGGACAGCACCATGCGAAGTTGGCTCCGATCGCAAGTGCGAGATGGACAAGCCTCTTGGTTCGTCCATCAAGTGGCCCTGTCTGGCTGAGGGCAGCGCAAATTGCTGCAAGGCGGACGAGGACTGATCGGCTACACCAAAGGTGCCGCCAGAGACTTGGCGCCGCGCGGCATCAGCCTCAACGTGGTGCAGGCCGGGTTGATGCAGACCTATATGGGGCCGCCAGAGCCCGGAGGCCCTCAAGGTCATGGTGTCGGCCTTGGCCATCCAGCGGGCCAGTGAACCGGCCGAGACCGCCCCCGAGCAAAACCGTCGCCTGCCCGCTGCCGAAGCGGAGATCATCGTGCGCATGACGCCGCCGGTCGCGCTGGGCAACTCGGCCTGCCCATCGGTGGCAATGATGCCAGGACTGATCGAGTTTGAGCCTGGCCCCGCGTTGGCCCCAGCCATGGGTTGCGGCAGCCACCCGAAGGTGATTGGCGCGCAATCAACCTCGGTCAGGGCTGAAAGGCAAAGCGCCAATTGGTCTTTTGACGAGGTGTTTGTCCGATGCGCAGGGCCTTGAGCCGTCCAATATCGGCTGCTACGTCGTCGCTATGTCGAGCACCACCCGGAATCGGGCATCACCGGACATCATGCGTTCGTACGCTTTTGGGGCGTCTTCGAACGGAAACACTTCCGTCATGGGCGCGACGCCGCGCTCCGCGCTGAACGCCAGGTTCACCTCGTTTTGGATCGGTGTACCGGTGAGGTTGCCGATGATCGAGCGGCTCCCGAAGATGAGGTTTGCCGTCAGGACCTCGATGGGATCGAAGGCCGCCCCGACGACCACCAACTGACCGCGGGGCGCGAGTCCGGCCAGCAGCGGCGACATGGAAGCCCCGCTGGCCGCGGTCGCGATGACCGCGGCAGCGCCGCCGAGCTCCTGCAACGCCGTGCCGGGATCAACAGCCGAGCTGTCAATGTAATGGTGGGCCCCGAGTTCCGCTGCGAATGAGGCCTTTTCGCCGCCGCGGGCGATGGCCACCACGCGGTAGCCCAGCTTGTTGGCGTACTGCACCCCGAGATGGCCGAGGCCGCCGATGCCCTGAATGCCCACGAGCGCGCCCGGCTCAACATCAAGGCCCCGCAGGGCGTTGAACGTCGTGATGCCGGCGCACAGCAACGGCGACGCAACTAGCGAACTCAATCCCTCCGGGATCCGGACCAGGCCGCTCGCGCGGGCATAGGCCACCTCGGTGTAGCCGCCGTCCTCTGTCGTGCCGGGTTGTGGTTGGTTCTCGCAGTTCACAAAGTCGCCGCGACGGCACCACTCGCATTCGCCGCAATGACCGCCCAGGAAGCCCAGACCGACACGCTCGCCGACGTGCCACGTTGTGACACCGGCCCCGACGGCGTCGATCACGCCGACAACCTCATGGCCCGGCACCACCGGCTGGCTGGGTTCGGCACGCTGGCCCTCAACGCCGAGCGTGTCGCTGTGGCACACTCCGCAGCTGTGAACCCGAAACCGGACATGACCGGCACTGGGCGCGACCAACTCGCGGTCCACTAATTCGAACTGCCGCTGTCCTGTCACCTGATACGCGCGATAGGTCGAAAGGTCACTCATCGAAATCTCCTCTGATATTAGCCATTTCCGGCTCACCGGACCGGAAGCAGCAGTCCAGGCTCGCGGGCAGCGCGAGGGCCGCGAATCCGCCGGTCGCCCTCGTCGATGGGGACGTCGTTGATGCTGGCCTCACGCCGGCGCATGAGCCCGTTCTCGGTGAACTCCCACAATTCGTTGCCGTAACTGCGCCAGCATTGACCGCTGCCGTCGTGGCACTCGTACTGGAACCGCACCGCGATGCGGTTCTCCCGAAAGCTCCAGAGTTCCTTGCGCAGCGCATAGTCCAGCTCGCGTTCCCACTTCTGGCGCAGAAACTCTACGATCTCGGCGCGGCCGGTGATGAAATGATCGCGGTTGCGCCACACCGAATCTTCGGTATAGGCCAGTGCGACCGTGACGGGATCGCAAGTGTTCCAGGCATCCTCGGCCGCCTGAACCTTCTGCAACGCGGTCTGCAGACCGAACGGCGGGAACGGTGGTCTTGTGATACCCATTTGATCTCCAATCTGGTCAGGTGAACGTGATCTCGCTGAGGTCGATCGAGACGATGAGGGGCTCGGCGAGCGACTGGCCGTCGGGGGTGCGGGGCAAGATCCGGTGCGAGGTAGGCACCATGATGCCGTCGACGTCGACGTAATCGGACAGGTAGTGCGCTGCGGCTGCGCCGCCGCTGATCTCGACGTCGTAGTCGTGACGTACCAGGAGCCCGTCGGGCGTGAAATAGAGGGTTTGTTCGGCGCTATGTGTGGCCAGGCTGCTCGGCCAGCCGACGCGCAGCCGCCGCCAGTGCTGCGAGGCGTCCTCCCACGGGTCCAGCTCAGTCATGCGGAATCCGGGCAGCGTGAACGAAAACGGCTGCGTCAGGTAGGTCCACATCGCCGCGCCCGCGAAGTACGCGAGTTGCAGGGTGCTCCACGGGGTCTCGGCGGTGTGTCCGGTGAACGAGGCTCGCGGCTGGTCGAGGGACTCGAGGACGGTTCCGTCGTCGGTCTCGATTGCGACGCGTCCAGGGGTGAATGCGCTCCGTCGGTCAGGGGCGCCGAAGGGGCGGTGCGACACCCGCTCGTCATGCAGGCTGGCGGTGACGACGACGCCGTCGAGGGCGCCCTCCTGGCCTTTGAGTGCCCACAGTGCGCCGCCCTGGATCAGGCGCGCCGAGACGGTGTTCAGTTGGTTCCAGCGTTCCAGCCCGCCGTGGGCTTTGATCGTGGTTGCGAGTAGATCATTCATCAGTGAGCCTCCTGGATGCGTTGTGGTGTCGAGCGGTTGGGCCTGGGGTGCGCCGCCGGTCAGCGTGTGGTCGCATAGCCTCCTTGCCACCAGCTGGTGGCAAGGGCGGCGTACTCGTCTGCTGCGTCCTCCCAGGTGAAGTGGCCGGCGTCGATGATGTTGAGCTTGCTGATCGGCAGCCGCTGATCGAGAAATTCGGCATTGACCGGTGGCACCACCGGGTCTTGCGCCCCGGCGATGATCTGCACCGGCGTCTGGATCTTCGGCAGCAGATCGGATAAGACCGGAAGCTCGGTAGGAAGGCTGCGCACGTAGCGCACGGACTCGACAAACCGGTCACCTTCGTAGGCGGACAGGTAGTCCTCGCGGACGAAGTCCAACAGGGCA
>JAVRPG010000767.1:0-2795 GCA_032162325.1 Mycobacterium sp.
TCGACGACGATGTCCACACCACGCCCGTCCGTCAGCTCCTTGACCGCGTCCTTGAACCCGTCGGCCAGCACAACGTCGGAGGCGCCCGCGGCACGCGCGACGTCGGCCTTCGCCTCGGAGCTCACCACCGCGATCACGCGGCCCGCCCCGAAGGCAGGCGCCAACCGCAGGGTCGACGTGCCGACGCCTCCCGCGGCGCCGTGCACCAACACCGTCTCTCCAGGGGACAGACGCCCGCGCGTGCGTAGCGTGCAGTGCGCACCGTGAGGTCGTTGAACAACGGGCCTGCGCCCGCCTCGAACGAAACCGAGTCGGGCAACTTGAACACCCGATCTGCCGGTAGCGCAACGACTTCCGCCATCGCTCCGGACAACAGCGTGAGCGCCGCGACCCGGTCGCCTGCGCTCACGTGTGCGTCGGCGGGTGCGCTACGCACCACGCCTGCGACTTCGGCGCCGGGCACATAGGGCAACTGCGGCTTGTGCTGGTAGAGCCCGCGGGCAACCGGACAGCGCTGGTATGACGGTGAGCGCTACACGGAGCATTTCCTGCCAGCGCAGCCGCAATATCCTCAACGTCATCCTCAGCGTCCCGCATACGGCGTGGGTTGACGGGTTTACCGAACCGCGTCAGAAAAATTTCCCAAGCTGAATACGCGGGTTCGATTCCCGTCATCGGCTCAACAAAACCCCGGTCAGAGGCCCGTTTGGCCCGTGGCGAGCCGCAACGGTCGGCTTAGATGCCGGCGCACAGCGACACGAACGGAATGGGCGCGCAGATACCCACCGAGAAGTACGGCGTGGGATCGCCGTTCCAAGCTGGCGGCGGGGGCGGCGGAGGTGGCGGTGGAAGTGGTGCCGCCACACAAGTGTTGGTCGGCGGATCGAATACGGTTCCGAAACCGCATTCGACCGCGTTACTCACGCCGGGCGAAACCACTGTCACGAATGCGACCGGCCATCCAACGTCGCGAACCGCAGCGTGTCACTCAACTTCTCTCACTGAACTTCCATCAGCCCTCCTCAACCCCAGCAGTCCGGTGCATCATGCGTTTTCGTTGGTATTCCAGACCAGCACCGCCATGACTGCCGACGCCATCTCCTTCCCTGCCTGGAGATCGTCGTCGGGTGTGGGTCCTCGCCCATCCCAGCGAGCGAGTGCAGTGGTCAGTCGTGCGAGGAGATCTGCGGGGACTACTGCTTGCTCCCGTCGTCCTCGGCCAGCACCCTGTAAACCGTTGCGCGGCTGACGCCTAGCGCGTCCGCGATCGTCGACACGGGTTCACCGTTCAAGTGCATACGCCGCGCCGTGGCCGCCTTCTTATCGTCAAGCGCCTTCGGCCTGCCGACGTGCTGGCCCCGTGCCCGACGCGCCTCCCGTGCCGCTGCGCGACGCTCACGACCGAGTTCAAGCTCGAGCTCTGCGAGGCTGGCGAGAACACCGGCCACCATGCGCCCCGTTGCGTTCGAGGTATCTATGCCCTCCCGGAGTGAGCGCAGAACTATTCCTCTCTCGCCCAATTCGCGGATGGTAGTCATTACTTCCGCCGCATTCCTGCCGAGCCTGTCGATCCCGATCACGACGATGGCGTCACCTGCCCGTGCGTAGTCCAGTAGTGCAGCAAGGCCGGGCCGCTGCTCGCGAGTCGACGTTCCGGACAGTTTGTCGCTGTAGATCCGCTCAGTGTTCACACCGGCTGCGGAGAGGGCGTCGAGCTGTTGGTCCAGCGATTGGTGGCCGGTCGAGACGCGGGCGTATCCGATCTGAACACCTGTGGTAGGGACGGTCGTGGCGGTCATGTCCGCAGTGTGTCTCAGAAGTCTCACAAATGCAAGTATTGCGACGATAGTTGTGAGGCGACTTTTGCGACAGCACGACGTGGGTTCTCCTCTGCCACAGGGCGACTACGGGGTTCGTCTCACAACTAAGCGCTAGGGAAGGAGCGAAGGCGGGCCGTCCGATGTAGGTGAAGCGAGTGGTGTCCATCCCGCAAGCCAAGCACGTCCATCGGACACGGAACCGACCCGATTAGCCGTTGTTCACAGCCCGCAGCAAATTCGCTGTGGTGGATGACGCCAGGTGACGTTTATGCGCCGCAAATGGCAAGCAATCGACCGACACGGGCCAGTTCCGACCGGACATAACGGGGCAACGGAACTCGCACCTACCAGCGGGAATGCACACGCAACCGGACATAACAGGCGGCAACCCAACCCGCCAGTTCTTAATCAGCGGGTCCGGGGTTCGAAACCCTGACGGCGCACTCAGCGCGAAAATTCAGTCCGCGGCCCGGCCACTCGCCGGGGTCGCGTGTCCGGGAAGCGTCGATGCAGCCCGTCGATGAGTCGGTGCGCCTCGTACAGTTCGTGACGAAGGCTGGCCACCCGGCGCCGGGCAACCACAGCAGCGTGACCCTGCACTCTCCGCGTGCGGCCTTCAGCCGATTCCACCTTTTTAGAGATTTCGTCGACGTGGGCGTGCAGCGACTGCAGCAGCTCCCTGGCCTGCGCCGTGTCGGCTTCATCGATCACGTCGGCATCATCGCATCAACCCCGACGATGCGCGCGCCGAGGACCGATCGGCAAACCGGTTCGTTCGACGTGGTCCCTTGAGCTGCGAAAAGCCTGATCACCGCCGGCTAATAACCCCGGCAGGTCGTGTCCAGGCAACGATCGCGCAGTAGCCTATTAACGCTAGCGAAAAATTAGGGCAGATCGGTTGTGCTTGTGCTCCATAATGTGCTACGACTCAGACAGGCACCTTTGCGATGCGAACTTCTTAATGTCGCTGACGGT
>JAVRPG010000768.1:0-10292 GCA_032162325.1 Mycobacterium sp.
CGATCGCGCCGACCCGCAGTGGGTGAATGATCGTGTACCAGCACGTCTTGTGCATGATCAAGTGGAGGTAGTCCTGCGGCTGGACAGCTTCGAAATTATCGCGCTGCCAACCGACTTCGATCGCCTGGCCTTCGAGCGTGCGCATCGCCATGGTGTCGAACTCTGCCCACACCAGATCGGCGAGGTCGCGGCCAAGTCGCCGGGTGGCCCGACGCATCACCTGGCCCGCCACTACTGCCAGACCGTCGCCGGCATTCAGTGCC
The DNA here is from genome assembly GCA_032162325.1 of Mycobacterium sp. GTDB lineage: Bacteria > Actinomycetota > Actinomycetes > Mycobacteriales > Mycobacteriaceae > Mycobacterium. The sequence continues at coordinate 264 of JAVRPG010000768.1, forward strand.
GCCGCCATTCCGTGGGTCGCCGAAAGCGTCGGCCTGCCACGTCGCATCTCACTTCCATCCACGATGTCGTCGTGGACCAGAAACGCGTTGTGCAACAATTCAATCGCGACGGCCAGGCCCAACACGTCGTCGTTGCTCGCGCCGAACACCCGGCCGGCCGACAGGCACAACGCGGGCCGCAGCGCCTTGCCCGGCCGTGACGGATATTCGCGCATCGGAGCGTAGAGCCATTGGCTGGGTTCGCCGTCGGGCAACGCGTCCAGCATCGAACGACGAACAACCTTCGCCACCTCGCGCAGTCGACTCTCGACGCCGGCAACCAGGTCGGTCTCCGCGATGCCGGTCACGAGACCGACGAGCGAACGGTCAAGACCACCGGTAGCCATAGCTCTGGGTGGTCCTCGACCAGCAAGGTGCCGCGGTAGACGCTAGGCTGAACTCCTTGCGGCACCTCGATTTTCACGTCGATTCCACGGCTCGACCGGGTGGGCATCGGAACGGCGGCGGGATTCAACGTCACCGCATCGAAACTGATCGCACAACCGTCGTTCGCGAGTAAATCGCTGCACCGCAGCCGAATCTGGCCCAGGTCGTCTGCGCCCCTGTTGTGCAGCCATACCTCGGCCGTGGCAGCACCCGGCGCCGTGGCCCGGAGGTCTAGCCGCCCTTTTGCCTCGTCATTCGAAAAGTCGAGGCTGGCCCCGTCCGCTAAAACCGGATCTTGAACACCGGGGGCAGATCCGAGCAGAAATTGGCCGATCATCACCCACCATGACCGGATCAACGGCTCGATATCGGTGGCACCGAAAAGGTCAGCGCGCTGGTCATTCGTAAGGGGTGCAGCCGATGTCGCGGAGCGGCCCTTGCCGTTGAGACCCGTCGTGGCGATGCGGGCAAAGCGATCAACGAGCTCACTGGCCGCCCGAAATCCTTCCGCCTGTATCGCGCTGAGTGCGCGCGCATTGGCAGCTGGATCAAATACCGACGCCCAAGGTAGGTCGTTGATGCTGCCGTCGCCGGTCCCGCGGTCCACCGTTAACCCTTCCCCCGAAATTTGGCCTGTGCTCGTGCCGGTATGACGGTAGAATAGCTGCGAAAACGGGGCGAGGAGGCGCTATGGCGGCGCTACGTGATCTGCTCGAGGTTTACGGTGCACTCGATGAGGCTGCCGGCAAATCGAGTAATCCCTCCACTGCGGCAACATTGGACGAATTTCTCCCCAAGGCCTCGGCGAACACCGGGTGGTATCGGGAGGTCGAGGACTTCTTCTTCCGTGAGAACGCGCAGCAGTCCCCGAATTTGGGCGAGGCCTGCGCGAGGCTTGGCGAGCAAGCCAAGCAAGCCGAGGAGGGCAATGCGCCACGACTGACCGCGCCACAGAAGCAACGGCTGTTCTATGGGCTCTCGGCCGCGGCACGCATGCAGCAGGTCGCCCCGACGCCGATGTTGGCATCGTCAAAGTCGGACCTCAAGGCTGCGCTGGTGCCGGCATTGGCGGCAGTAGGACCCGAGGAAAAGCCGTACGAATCGCGCCTCCAGAACGTTGACGACCGCTTCGACGATTACTTCAACGGGGTGCAGTCTGGGTTGACGGGGCGCGCGAACTACATCGGGTTCCGCGAAGCTGCCGCCTCGAGCGACATGGAAATGGTCGACCCGTCGACGCTGAACATACCGTTGTGCCGAACCGGGATCGTGACGGTCGACCGCTTGCAGGCCGCGGTGGTCGATACCGACCTCTCTTCGGACGACATTTCGCTTAACCAATTGAAAGCGGTCGTCAATCCGTTCAACTGGAACGAGAATTACCCCGACTTCTTCGTAAGGATGGCACCATTCCGTAACCCGTTCAGGAGCGACCGCTGGCGGCGCGTCCTCGAAACGGTCGGTTTCGGCGGCCTTGGCGCCTTCGAGATCACAACCGCGCTGAAGTACTTCCCCACTGTTGGCGAGTGCGAAGCCCGCCTCGATTACGACCTGGACGACCCGACGCCCGGCCCAGGCGATGGTCAGGTGCTCGTCGATCGTGGCTACATCAACATGTGGGTGACCAATCAAGAGCGCGACCCAGATCTGCCCGGGGTCCGGGTGCGGACCAGGAAAGTGATCCACATCGACGGCTTGTCGCCCTACGCGCAGCAGCGATTGGTCTGCCTGACGGGTTACGGCACAGCGTCATCGGAGTTTCTCTTCGGTCCCGCCGTCGATCCGCGGCCAGAGGCGCGCGACTTCGTCTACTACGAGCACGAACAGCCGGAGGAAGATCCCGAGACGTCTGATTCGGGGCCATCAACCCATGTCGTCGCGACGGCCGTCGACCTCTTGACCGATTCGGTTCAAGGTCTGGTGAGCGATTACTTCGAAGTGGCCGAGAAGTGGATGGCCGGGGGTCTGCGGTTGAGCGACGTCACAGATTTCAGCCAGAAGGTCACTGGGCGACTGGTCAGCTCACCGTTGGAGTTCCTGGAAAGGATCAACCAGCCCCGGTACCCGCGCGGCCGAGCGAACGAGGCGCCGCAGGCGAACGAGACACAGCAGGGTGGTGCGCCATGACCGGTCCGAGGAACAGGATGGGGCAAGCGGCCAATATGACGCGTGGCTATCTCCGCGAGGTCAAGACGATCACGGAGAACGCGTCGAGAACCGATAAAGACGGAGACTGGGGGCTGGACGCCTGGGTTCGTATCATCCACGAACTCGTCGATCTTCAGGTGAGGACGAGCGCTGCGGTTCTTCAGGCCGCGCTCTCGGGCCCATGGTGGACCGAACCGTCCGACGACGAGCCCCAACCATCTGATCCAGTCTCGGTGGACCCGACGAGCTATCCGCGGACCCTGCAGGCCGCCTCTGCGTTCAGTCGAGTCGGCTTACCCCAGACGAAGATTCCCCCATATAGCATCGGCTTCGACCCGGAGGTGCTACCCGCACAGGCCGCCGAGTTTCGGGTAGTCCTCAAGGATCATCGCTTCATCGGCGCGAACTACACGGGGACGGTGCGCCTGACGAACGCGACCAATCCCAAGGCTGTGCCCGTCGACAAAGAGGTCACCGTCGGACTGTGAGCGATCTTGATCAACCGAGCGCCGATCGATGAATTGCTCGGCCGCGATCGTTACAAGAATTATGTACTGGTCGGCGACGGCATCGACTCGGGCATCGAGGCGGCCCTGCCGTCGGGTCCACACGGCCCACGCCTGCATCACCTCACCTGGGGATTCACCTTGTTGTGACAGCGCTCACGGCGTTTCCGCACAAGAGACTCCCGACACAGCTGGCCCAAGACAGCAAAACTCGCGGCAATACGAGCCACAATCGGACGATGCGCACATCCGTGACCCAGCCCACGATCGATGAGCTGCTCGACCGCGCAGTGCAGGCAACCAACCGCGGCGATCGGGCGACTGCCGACGCCCTCGCCGGGCAGGTGCTGGCGGTTGACCGCAGCAACCCTGACGCCGAAGAACTGCTCGCTGTCCCCGAAGACAGCGGCGAGATCCGTCGCCTGACAATCCTCTTCGCAGATCTGGTCGATTCCACCGCACTGTCCACCCGCATCGAACCCGAGATCTATCGCACCGTGGTGGGGCGATACCGCCAACAGGTTAATGAGGTAGTCGACCGCTACGAGGGTCACATCGGCTCAACGCACGGTGACGGACTGTTGGCGGTGTTTGGACACCCGAAAGCCCATGAGAATGACGTGCACCGCGCGGTGCAGGCTGGACTCGACATCACGCGTCAGGTCAGCAGGCTCAGCGATCGGGTGCAGAGCCGGTTCGGGTTCAACATCAGCGTCCGGGTCGGTATTCATCGGGGACTGGTCTACCTCGACACCGCCCATGACGACGTCTTCGGCTTCGGGGCCAACCTCGCTGCCCGAATATGCGAACTTGCCGAGCCCGGAGCGGTCGCCATCTCGGACACGGTCGAACGACTCGTCCGGGATGCGTTCGTGCTAGAAGCCCTGCCGCCGAAATCCGTGAAGGGCGTAGAAGGTTTGATCGCCCACTACCGCGCAGTTTCAGAACGCGACGTCACAACAAGCATGCGCGGACCCTGGGTGGGCCGGGAGCCTGAGCTCGCCTCCCTCCAAAGAAGCTGGGCAGAGGCGACGGCCGGCACGCTGGCGACGCCGGGAATCGCGTTTCAAGGCGAGGGTGGGATCGGCAAGACTCGCCTTGCCCATGCCGCCGTCGACATGGCCCAGCAAGCAGGCGCTGTAGTGCTGGGTTTGTTCGGATCGCCGTTTCACACCGATGTCGGTTTGCGCCCGGTGCGGCGGATGCTGGAAGGGCGATGTGGGATCAGACGCGAATCGGATGCGGCGGACCGCATTCGCAGGCTGGAGGCAGAGGTCCGGAAGCGCTCATTGGATCCGGCCGCGGTCGTCCCGCTATTGGCGCCCGTCCTCGGCATTGGTCCAGAGAGCGGCTATGAACCTGTTCGCGCTGGCGGCGGAAAGCTGTACGAACAGATCGCCGAGGGCATCCACGGTTACCTCTTGGCGTGTCTGGGAACGGGACCCGGGCTGGTGCTGGTCGAAGACATGCACTGGTTCGATGAGGACACCAACGAGGTAGTCGAGGCGCTACTGCGCGAGGACAGCGGCCGGCTGCTCGTCGTCATGACCGGACGGCAACTTCCGTCGCTGCCCGGCAGGACGGAGGTGTTCGACTTGAGGCCCCTCAGCGAGGCCGAAGCCGACAAGCTGATCCTGGCCCTGGATCCGGGAATGGAACCCGATGCGCGACGGGCCGTGCAAGAACGCTGTGACGGCATCCCGCTCTTTATCGAGGAGGTTATGGCCAAGCTCAGAGAGCAACCCTCCGATGCCGCAGAGTCAGCTCGGGTGCCCGACACCCTTTATGAAACGTTGTTCGCCCGGCTGCAGTCGAGCACGAACGCGCTCTTCGTTGTCGAGGCGGCCGCACTCATCGGCAGCCGTTTCGATCGACGTCTGCTGTCATCCGTCGTCGAGATGGACAAACGCCAGGTCGATGATGTGCTCCAGCAGCTCGGACGTGGCCGGGTGCTCCAGCCTGTTGGCAAAGACAGCTGGCGCTTCCAGCATGAGCTTCTCCGCGAGGTGGCTGCAGAGCTCTCGCCGCCAAGTCTTCGGCGCAGACTGCACAGTCGAATAGCAGATGCCCTCGTCGCGGCAGCGGCCGACGCGGCCCCGGAATGGCCGCTGGTGGCGCACCACTACGAGCAAGCCGAGCGTTTCGACGAGGCGGCATCTGCCTACCAGAAAGCGTCGGCCAATGCCCGGCAGCGAGGCGCGCTTGGCGAAGCCCGCTCCCACCTCACCCGTGCACTGGAGAACATCGAGCGGCTGGCACCCAGTCAGGCGCGTGATCGGCATGAGGTCGCCGTTCGCCTGGAGCGCGGGTTCCTCACCTCGACGGCGACGGGCCACGCAAGCACTGAGGCCGCCGCCGAGTTCGAGCGGTGCCTGCAGCTCATCGGAGACGAGCCGACTCCGGAGATGTACGCGACCTTCAGCGCCCTGTGGAGCTACTACGCCACGGTTGGCGACCTCCACCGAGCGACGCAGTTGGTGGAGGCACTGAGGATGGCGCTCGAGGACATGCCGGAGTGGTATCGGGTGGCCAACGATGCGTCGCGCGGCGCGCTGGCAGTGTTCCGGGGCGACTACCACACCGCCAGGGCCACGTTGGAGGCAGCCGCCGCCGAACTCGATCACATGGGGTCGCCGGAAATCGAAGGGGCGTGGTTCGCGCCCAACGACCCGTTGGCGGCGATGTATAGCTTTGTCGCGCTTACGCGATTCATGCAGGGAGACCTGGCAGGCGCCGAGACCGCCTTCGCGCAGATGGAACGCCGGTGCGAAAAGCTGCGCTTCCCGCATGGCGCGTTCACCCTGTGCTACGGGCGGGCGATAGAAACAGGGATACGCACCGAAGCCGGCCAATTTGACCGTGCCGCCGAACTCGTCCAAGAGGTCGCGCGCCTTGGTGAGCAGCACGGCTTCGACGAATGGGTCGGGATCGCAACGTGCAACCAGGCCTCGTTGGCAGCGCGGGCTGCGCTCGTGGCGGGCGCAGCCGAACCAGCTGCATTGCAGGTGCATATCGACAACATGACCGCGGTCGTCGAGGCGTGGCGCGCGATCGGCAGGAAGGCGTTCCTCGGGTCGTACGACGCTGCATTGGCGCGGGTGCTCACGGCCGCCGGCATGAAGGACGCGGCGCGCGAACGCGTGGAGCTCGCGCTCCAGATGGCCGATGAAACCGAGTTTCGCATGTACAACGCGGACTTGCTGCGTATCAGGGCTCTAACGTATGACGACCAGGAAGCCCGGCACGCGGGCCTCCGAGCCGCCATTGAGCTAGCGCAAACGCATGGCGTCCCCGTTTTCGAATTACGGGCCGCTGCAGACGATTTCGAACTCGTCGGCGAGCCGGCTCGGGCGGCACTGGTCGACGCCCTGAGCCGCTTTCCGTCTGACCAAACCTGGCCTGAGCTCGCCCGCGCGCGAGCGCTGCTGGGGTGAGGCGGACACGCGGACGGGTGGCCATCCTCGGCGGAGGCATGGCCGGATTGAGCGCCGCCTGGCGGCTCAGCGAACCCGGTTGGCGGGATCGCATCGAGTCGATCACTGTCTATCAGCGGGGATGGCGATTAGGCGGAAAGGGCGCCTCGAGCCGCGGGCGACACGGACGGATCGAGGAGCACGGCCTGCATGTCTGGCTGGGTTCCTACGAGAACGCCTTCGCGCTGCTTCGCGAGTGCTACGCCGAACTCGACCGTGCCACAACGGATCCCGCTGCTCCCATCCGCACGTGGGACCAGGCGATGATTCCGGCAGACAACCTCGGGATGGCGGACCGATCAGGCGATGACTGGCTGGTATGGCCGGGACGGTTCGCCCGCAACGACGAGCTGCCCGGTGAGCCGCACGCGACGGGCCGGGAACTCACGGTGGTCGGATTCCTTCGACGAGCCTTGCAGCTGATACTCGACTTTTCCGACTCGCTGGGCGAGGCGACCGCTGGTGCCCTTGTTTTGTCCACCTCCCCAGATACCACGTCGACGCGCTGGATTGAAGTGGTGCGGCGCGGAGCGCTCGCCACGTTGGCGGCGCTGGCCAATCCCCTTTCGCCCGAAGCTATTCGGTCCGGGTTGCTCGGGCGAGCCCTGGACGCTGTCCGCGACGCAATCGATTACGAGCACCGACCCGACTACAAGCGATTCTGGCTGCTGATATCGCTTCTGACCGCAACGGTGCGTGGACTGATCGCCGACAATTTGGTCACCGACCCACAAGGTTTCAGAGCCATCAACGACGAGGACTACGGCGCGTGGATGCTGCGGCACGGCGCCCACCCGGATGTGTTGGACTTCCCGCTGGTGCGTGGCCTGTACGACATGGTGTTCGGCTACGAGGACGGTGACTACGACCGTCCCGCATTCGCCGCGGGGTTGGCCGTATTGCTCACTGGCATAGCACTTTTCCAGTACAAAGGCGCCTTCTTCTGGAAGATGACCGCCGGAATGGGTGACGTCGTGATCGCACCCCTGTACCAGGCACTACGAAGGCGTGGCGTCCGGTTCGAGTTCTTCCATCGCGTTGACGCTTTGCACCTGGACGACCGCCGCCAGGTCATCGACGCGATCACCGTAGGCCGGCAGCTCCGGCTCGCCGGCGGTGTCGACCACTATGAACCGCTGACCAGGATCAGGGACCTTCCGGTATTCCCGAATACCCCGCTGGCCGACCAGATCGGCGCGAGAGCCGGAATAGAAGACCTGGAATCGTATTTCGGCAAGCGGGACGACGTCGAGACGAGGGTGCTGCGACGGGGTGTCGACTTCGATCACGTCGTGCTGGCCGTATCGCTCGGCATGGTTGAGCTGGTGGCACCGGAACTCGTCGCCGACAGCCCAGAATGGCGCGATATGACGACGCATGTGCGCACCGTTGCCACCCAGGCATTCCAACTGTGGCTGCGGGCGGACGAGTCGGCGCTGGGCTGGGCCAGCCCGGGCGTCACCACCAGTGGTTACGTTGCGCCTTTCGATACCTGGGCGTCGATGCCACAGACGTTGTGGGCCGAGGAGTGGCCCGAACACGATCACCCACGAACCGTCGCCTACTTCTGTGGTGCCCTCGCAGCGGTTTGGCCGACCACCGACGACCACAAGGACTATGTCGAGCGTTGCCGGCAGCGCGTGCTTACCCACGCTGTCGGGTACCTCGACCAGCACGTCGGGCTGTACCTGCCCGGCGCGGTGACCGAACAGGGGTTCGGCTGGCATCTACTGTCCGGCGCAAACGGTAACCGGGGCATCTCCGCGCTGGACACCCAGCACGTCAGCGTGAACATCGATCCGTCGGATCGGTATGTGCAGTCGGTTCCCGGGTCGGACAGGTATCGTCTGCGATCGGATGAAAGTGGTTATGACAACCTGGTTTTGGCGGGCGACTGGACGGACTCGGGCATGAACGCCGGATGCATCGAGGCCGCGGTGATGTCAGGACTGCAGGCGGCCAACGCACTGCTCGGCCGCGGCAGGTACCACCGGATCCGCGGCTTCTACATGCCGTGACCCACAAGCCTGTTAGCTCAGACGAGCGGTGTCGATCGTTACTCCGGCCGCTGGGAGCCGCGCCAGGAGTGCATCGCCCATCACAGCGACCGGCGTCAGGACGCCACGCCGGTCGGACAACCGATCGCGGTGGCAGGCAAGGGTAATCGCGCTCTCGCCGAGCAACACCGCGGTCGCCGCATAACCGGGGTCGCCTCGCTGCGTCATCGTCGCCACATACCGCGCCCCGCGCGTTGTCGTGGTGTAGGTCTCGACCTTGTAGTAACCCCGCGACCCTTTGTCGTAGCCAGTGTCCGAAGGCGGCATGATTCGTTCGAGCATCCCAGGAGGGAGCAACCCCAAGTACCCTCCGCCGAATCGGGAGGCGCTGACGAGGCCGACGTTGCCCATCGCAGCGAAGACGGGTGCGGCGAAGGACGAACCCATGCTCAACGTCTCGGTGTAGCGCAACTGGCGACCGTAGGCCCAGTTGAGTAGCGCGTTGCTGCGGCGCACACAACGAGTGTTGTAGAGCGCCATCAGATATCCGCACATCCACAACCCTTTGAGCTCGGGCGCAATGTCTGCCCCCCTGCGCACCGGCAGATCCTGCTGAGGCCCCAGTTCGGGCTCGGCACTCCGGTCGGGGCTGAGGCTGTACGGATCGTCGAGCATCCGCCGCATCTTGGGATCGCCCCAGCCGATTTGCATCAGTTCGACCATCGTGGCAACCGTGCCCCCGCTGAAGCCGCCAGAGTAAGCCCGCAAAACAAAGGTGGTCTCGCCCAATTCGCCTGCGTCGTCGTCAAGAATCCGGCGGTGTAGGGCATAGACGTTCAAATCCGAAGGAATGGAATCGAATCCGCAGGAGTGCACGATACGGGCGCCGTTGTCGACGGCCTGCTTGTGGTGCCGGTCGATGCTCTGGCGGACGAACGGAACCTCACCGGTTAGGTCGGCGTAGTCGGTTCCGGCAGCGGCGCATGCCGCCACGACCGGCAGCCCACGTCTGCTGTACGGCCCTACCGCACTTACCACCGCCTGGGTTCGAGCCGCCATCGCGGTCAGCGCCGCCGGTTGTGCCAGGTCTGCGACGATCAGCGGCCAGTTCTCCGCGCCCGCGCCGAGCGCTTGCCGGACAGCGAGTAACCGTTCGGCCGAGCGACCGGCCAATGCGACCCGGATCCCTGCGCCGGCTTTTGCCAGGTATTCAGCGGTGAGCCTGCCAATGAAGCCGGTGGCGCCATAGATCACTATGTCGAGGTCACGCTGCCCGGCGCGCATGGCTGTTCAGGTTACCCGCCGAACGCGCGGTTTGTATGCGCCCTCGCCGCAGCAGAGGGGCACCGCCAAGCTCCGACGAAAGCGGTTACGACAACCTCATTTTGGCCGGCGACTGGTCTGCGGGGCAATCGCCAAGCAGATGTGCGGGGGCCGGCCGATCCTGAGCGCACCGTGTTGATCCTCAATGCCAATCAC
>JAVRPG010000769.1:0-7142 GCA_032162325.1 Mycobacterium sp.
GTCCCACGCCGCGGGAGCGCCACCGCGCGAACTCCGCGCACGCCGAGCGCATCACCCAGCGCCCCAATTCCCCTGCGAGATTTATCGATTCGGCCACGCCGATGAACGCGTCAGGCGAGAGCAGTCCGCGGGTGGGATGCTGCCATCGCACCAGCGCCTCGGCGGCCAGGATCTCACCGGTGCGCATGTCGACCTCGGGCAGGTAATGCAGGACCAAGGCGCCGTTTTCAATCACGCTCTGCAGATGAAGCTCGATGTCGTTGCGGAACTCGCTTTCCAGCGACATGTCATCGGAGAACACCGCGACCTTGTTGCCGCCCGAATTCTTGGCGGTGAGCAGGGCCTGGTCCGCCCTGCGGAGGAGGTCTGACGTGGTGTCGCTGCCAGGAACGCCAAGTGCCACACCGATGCTCACCGTCCTGGTCAGCACTTCTCCGTCGATGGCCACCCGCTCGCACAGTATTGACTGAAGCCGACAGGCCAGTGCCTCTGCGGTATCGGCGTCCATCGGTACCGCGGGCACCACGACAAACTCGTCGCCGCCGAGCCGGGCGATCAGGTTCGGACCCTCGGCGCCTTCCCGTAACCGGTCGGCGAGAACCCGGATGAACCAGTCGCCTGCGGTGTGGCCGAGGTAGTCGTTGATCGTCTTGAGGCGGTCGAGGTCGAAGAACAACGCCGAGACGGGCCCCGGCCGGCCTGCCTCCAGCCGCGTGTCGAGGTGCGCCAGCAGCGCCCTGCGGTTGTGCAGCCCGGTCAGATCGTCATGTTCGGCCAGGTAACGGAGCTGTTCCTCGGCGAGCACACGCGCATGCAACTGGGCGAACAGCGAAGCGATCGCCTTGAGCGCGTTGAGTTCTTCGGGTGACCAGTCGCGGTCTCCGAACTTGACGAAGCCGAGCACGCCGGTGGTGACGTCGCCGGACAACAGCGGCACACACGCCATCGATGTAACCGGGATCTGCCTGCTTTCGTTGATCGTGCGTTGGTAGTCATCGGTGGCAGGCTCCGGACGGAAAACGATGGGTTCCTTCTGATGCTCGGCGAGTGCGAAAACCGGATCAGCATCGCCGAAGTAGACGACGGCGAGTGGGTCCGGGTCAGGGATTCCGGGGCGGACCGGCCACTCGGCAACCAGTATCGAGGCGTGAATTCGGTGATCATTGCGGCGCAGAAAGCTGACGTCGACATCGAAATACTCGACGAGGTCGGCCAGGACGCGTTGACTCGCCTCGGCCGAGGTGGCCGCATTGACCCCCATCAGTTGGGTAGCGACTGACGTGACGACAAGCTCTAGGCTGCTTGGCACCTGATCCTCCGTATCGCCGTCAGCCCAGCGGTGACGAGACTCGGTGTCGTCCGCGCCGCCGGCTAGCTACCGATGGTCGCGGTGCGCGACAAAACCTGAGCACCAACACCTGTGACTCATCTGCTTCGGTGTCGGCCAGCTTGCGGAAATTGTATTGCAGATCGCCGAGGTCCTCGGCGAAAGCAGGTGAGAGGTCGCGGAGATCCTCATCGTCGTGTGCATACAGAAACGCCGGTGAAACCGGTTGGACGGCAAGCCCATGCTGTTGTGCCTTGATCCACACCGATTCGACGGCCGATCCACCGCGGGCATAGTCGGTCAGACTCTGGCCGACCCTGGAAATCACGCCGACGGCGGCGCTCGCGGTCACCCGCCCATAGGTGTCGTCGCCAAGGGCGGTCCCGCCGTCCCATGCCGCCAGGTTCGCCATTACGTCAGATCGCCGCAGAACGTCGAGCATCACCTGGTCCGCTGGATCGAGTTCCAGACTGCGGACATCGATACCCGACTCCGGCGAGGGGTCGCCTGGCCAGCGCAGCTCCGCGAACATCTCAGCGTGCAGCCGTGGCGTCAGGTAGCGGATGCGGTCGGCCGCGGCCAGAATCGCTGCAGCCCTGTCAACCTCCGCTGACCCGCTGAGAATCTGGAGCCGGGCACCCTCGCTTCGGGCGGCCGCTCCGAGCAGCTCAAGCGTCTGGGCAGGAATCGGGGCACGACCACCGCGTCGCCGGTTCGTCTCCCTGTGCACCATCGCGTCGTACATCGCGGTGAGTTCCGGATCATCGCCAGCCGATAGGTTCACCATCGCACTAAGGGGGGATGCCTCATCCCCTGGCTGAAAGTCCACACTCCCTACCAATCCGTGCGCCGCAGCGGCGACCCGGGCGTTGAAAGTTGCCGCTCCCAGCGCCACCGCACTGGCCCGGTATCCGACATCCATCGTCGTCGTGTGCTCGGGTGCCAGCCGAATGCCGACCGAACCATCGCGTGTCTCGATATGCCAGGGCTGGGCATTCCCGCCGGAGGGTGCGCGGGCAGCTGCGGCTGCGACTATCTCGGATGTCCCGTCCGGTTCGATCTGTTCGTTCGGCTCTTCGGCCGCCGGAGCATCACGCGGCACCAAGACCGTCTCGTCGAGCTTGTCGAGCATGGCCGCGGTGTCGATTCGAACCCTGCCGGAGGGAAGTGTCTCGCACAGTCCAATGCGTCTGACGGCTTCGGTGACCACCGATGCGTTGAGGGCCACCTCGGATGACAGCTGTGGCCAGGTTGACAAGGTCTTGCCCACTTCGATCAGCGATGCGGCCATTCGGGAGGACACCTGTGTTGCGTCGGTCATTCGAAGGGCGTGCGGCAGCTTTTCCTCGTTGGTCAGATTGGCGAGCCGGGCGGAATCCACATCGCCAATCAGGCCGTGCATGATCGGGCGCGATGGTTCGATGTCGAACCTCTCCACATCCAGTAGGCCCCGGTCGCTGGTTGCCATCAGTACCGGCAGGCGACGTGTCCTCGCGACCTCGCGGATAAGCACTTTCGCGTCGAGTGAGTCACATTCCTCGATGACGATGTCGACTCCGTCCAGGAAGTCGCCAACAGTCTGCGGTGTGATGCCGGTCGGCTCGACCGTAACCCGAAGGTATGGATCGAGCTCGGCGATCCTCCTGGCGCACACCACTGCCTTGTTCACGCCGAGATCGAAGACCGTCGCGGGCACTCGATTCAGATTGGACAGCTCCAAGTCATCGAAGTCGGTGAGCCGCAACTCACCGCACAGGCCTTGTGCCGCAAGGGTGTAGGCGATGGCATGTCCCACGCTGAGGCCGACGACGCCGATGCGGAGCCGACCGAGCCGTTCGAGCTCGGCTGCGGTGATCAGGTTTCTATTTCGGTCAAGTCGCAACAGTCGAAATGCGCGTGGACCCAGAACACTGACCACCGTCCGGCGCCAGGGATAGTAAACCCATCGGATGGGCTCGGCGGTCACATCAGGCTGCGGAGGCGGTCGAAGCCGTTTCAGCGCCGTCTGTTGTTGGCGCACATTGTCGATGAACTCGATTCGCGTGTCGGCTCGCAGTTCAGTCAGGAGAACGTTATCGGCGGGATCGTCGGTGTTGAGGACTATTCGATTGCCCCGCTCCGCATCATGGATGCCTGAGGTCATCGCATAGGTCCGGCGGCGGCCACGACGTCATCCACTTCGTCAAGTCGTGAGCCCAGCTCTTTCTGCTCTGCGAGGAACGCCGAAAGCTGTTTCGGATCAGCGTGATTGGCGAAGTTGCTGCGGTCCCACCACGCTAGCTTCGTCTGGTAACGGTGGTCCGGATAGGGAGTTGCGGGAATTCTGGACGCCAACAATCCACCCGACGAGAGCCAGCGCTTGAGCACATACGAGTCCGCCGTCGCCACGATAAACTGAATATCTAGCAGGTTCATCGCATGAAGTGGTGTGCGTGAGATGGCGGCCGTGAGTTGCCGACTACGCTCTGGATCGTCGGTCACCCAAGCGGTTTTCATCTCCACAACCCCGAACGGCAATCGATCGGTGACCATTTTCCGCACCGCTTCCAGACCGGGCTGTCCACTCCATTCAAGAAGTGCGTGGCATTCATCGGCGGACTGATATGGGCCCCTTGCACGCAGACCGGCGACGACCCTACCCGCTTTGTTCACGCACGCTGCGAAGAGGATCGTACCGGCACCGTTGCGGAGCGCATCCATGTCGAGCGCCTTTTCGACTCCGTGCTTGCGGTAGTTTTCACATGCACCGCGAACGTAGTCAATCCACAGATCCCGCTCGATCGCTGGTTGTGCGAATACGATGGTGGACTGGCTGTCGGGATCCCAACAGCTGGGACTTGACTCCAGGCTGACGAAGTGGTGGGCCTCAGTCTGGGGAACGGTCATACTTGCGCCTTCCTCGGGCAGCCGGCCAACAACGGCGTCGAGGTCGGCTCTCTCAGAGATCAGTATCTCGCCACGGGTTACTCGGATTCCAGCTAGCAATACAATGTTTTCCTGGAAAGTGATGCCGGCGCGCAAATATTGTGCCGTTGACCACGCCGCTGACGGCTTTGTGGCAATCACGTGTCGGCAGAATTGTTACTGGTGACCATCTATTCGTCGAGTCCTGGGCGAACTTGACAGTCAACGTCATAAATGGGGTTGACGGCAGCGTAAGGATTTCCTGGAGCCTTTCGCTATGCGTTGAATGAGCCAGTGCAATTCGGGTGTTGCCGGTTGTCGGAGGCGGTCTGGCGGAGAGCAATCGCAGGACTCCGGGTTGCCTCTCCACGTCGTGCACGCCAACGGGCGTCGTTCGCGAATCACCAATTGACGCGGCGTGACCAGCCCTGAGCGGCGCAATATGTGCGGATTCTGCGACCGGAGGCAGCACGGGGTGACACCCTGAAGCAGGTGGAGGAGGAGTACCCGAGCGCAGGTCGCGGGGGGTTGCGGGTCAAGGATGTTGGTCGGCTCCTGCTGCGCTGTGCCGATCGACCGGGGCTTGTGGCGGCGGTGAGTGCTTTCCTCGCCGGCGCGGGCGCCAACATCGTGTCGCTGGACCAGCACTCCACGGAGCAGTCGGGCGGCACGTTCATGCAGCGGACGATTTTCAACTTGCCCGGGTTGACGGCCGCGCGCGACGCTCTCGAACGAGATTTCTGTGAGCAGGTGGCCTCACGGTTCGATATGGATTTCCGGCTGACCGAGGCTGCCAAACCGAAACGCGTCGCAATCATGGCGTCCAAGGAGGACCACTGCCTGCTCGATCTGTTGTGGCGCAATCGTCGCGGTGAGCTCGACATATCGGTCGTGATGGTGATTTCCAACCATCCCGATCTCGCAGATCAGGTACGCCCATTTTCCGTGCCATTCCTGCATGTACCGGCGACCAAGGATAATCGGGTGGACGCGGAGCGGCGTCAACTCGACTTGTTGCGCGGAAACGTGGACCTGGTCGTGTTGGCCCGATACATGCAGATTCTCACGCCGCAATTCCTTGCTGAAGTGGACTGTCCGCTGATCAACATTCACCATTCGTTTCTGCCCGCCTTCATCGGGGCGGCACCGTATCGGAGGGCAAAGGAACGCGGCGTCAAACTCGTCGGCGCGACGGCCCACTACGTGACCGAGGACCTCGACGAGGGCCCGATCATCGAACAGGACGTGGTGCGGGTTGATCACCGCCACGGGGTCGAAGACCTGGTACGTCTCGGCGCCGATGTCGAGCGCCTTGTTCTGTCGCGGGCGGTGCTGTGGCACTGTGAGGACCGCATCATCCGATACGGCAACCAGACGGTCGTCTTGTAGAGCGGGCAAGGAGAGAAGTGATGAAGAAGTTCAGCGGGCTGGACGAGTTCGTTGCGGCGGAGGGTGCGGAGCTGGGTCCCACCGATTGGCTCGAGGTGACACAGGATCGCGTCAACCTGTTCGCCGACGCGACCGATGACCATCAGTGGATTCACGTCGATCCCGAGCGCGCGGCGAACGGCCCGTTCGGCGGAACGATCACGCACGGCCTACTGACTCTGTCGCTTCTGCCGCACTTCACGCACCAGCTCTACACCGTCGACAACATCGCGATGGCCATCAACTACGGCTACAACAAGGTGCGCTTCATCACGCCCGTGCGGGTGGGTGCCAAGATCCGTGCGCGCGCCCAGATCGCCAAGGTCGATCAACTCGACGGCGCGGTGCAGGCAACCGTGACTGTCACCGTCGAAATCGATGGTTCCGACAAGCCGGCCGCCGTGGCGGAGTCGATCGTGCGCTTCATCGGCTGAGATTTCTCCCGCGAGCAGACGCAAAGTTCCCCGACACGCCGAGCTTTTGGGAGCTTTTGCGTCTGCTCGCGCAGATTAGTACTGCGCCATCCCCTGGTCGATCGAGATCGCGGCAGCCGTAACGTTTTTCGATTCCTCGCTGGCCAGCCAGCACACCGCGTCGGCGATGTCCTCGGGCTCCGCCGCCCAGGTGGGGAGAAACGGTGTGATCATCTGGGCCAGCTGCGGATAGGTCTCGATTGCGCGGCCCGGCGAGCCGATCATGTCGCCGCTGCCCATGAGTGTGTTGACCGCTCCCGGGTGCACGCTGTTGACGCGGATCGAGTACCTGCCCAATTCGGCGGCGAACGCGCGGGCCATGCCGGTGACGGCGTGCTTGCTCGCGGTGTAGTGGATCATGAACGGCTGCATCTTGATACCCGCTGCGGAGCCGATCAGGATGATCGAGCCACCGCGGCCGCCGTCGATGATCCTCTGTGCCCCGGCCATGACGGTGTTCCAGGTGCCGGTCACGTTGATGTCCATGACATCGCGGAAGTCTTCGGGAGTGATGGCGACCCAGCTCGGCCACGCCGCTGTCGACGGCCTCCCGGAGTCCATCGGCATCGCGGGTGTCGATGACGGAGGCCAGGATGCGGCGACCGGTGGCCTCGACGAGCTGCACGGTTTCGGCGAGTTCATCGGGAGTCGCGGCATCGTAGGGCACGCACGTCGGAAGCTTGCCGGCGATGTCGACGGCGATGATGTCGGCGCCCTCATTCGCCATCCGCACCGCGTGCGCGGCCCTGACCCCGTGCCGCACCGGTGATGAACGCCACCTTGCCCGTGAGCCGTCCGGTCATTTCTGCGCCGCCCTCACAAGATTCGATCCGATGATCAGCCGCTGGATCTCGCTGGTGCCCTCGTATAGCCGCAGCAGGCGCACGTCGCGATAGATCCGCTCAACCGGCACCTCGCGCATGTAGCCGCTACCGCCGTGCACCTGCACGGCGAGATCGGCTACCTTGCCTGCCATTTCGGTGCAGTACAGCTTCGCCGCCGACGGTGCG
>JAVRPG010000770.1:0-2781 GCA_032162325.1 Mycobacterium sp.
GGGCGGGATCGTAGACGCCGCAGTAGAGGTCGCAGTGGGCATGGGCAGGGGTGGCGTTGGCGAAGAATCGATGCAGCATGGCCCTAACCTACCCTCAGGGGGTGCGCGCAAACCATCCGTTGCCACGCTGGCCACTACGCCGGTTCGCCGTCGTCGAGGACTCGATGCGTCCAGCGCTCAGCCCTGGTGATGGCCTCCTGGCGTTGCGCGGCGGCGATCCTCGACGCGGCCAGCTGCGGGTGTTTCGCGACCCGACGCTGCCGTCGCGGTGGCTCGTCAAGCGCGTCGGCAGTGTGCGTGGCGAGGGCCGCAACGCGACATTCGAGGCCCGCTCCGACAATCCCCGAGCGCCCGGTGTCATCGACTCGCGGCAGTTCGGGTGGGTACAGGCGGCCGACTCCTACCGTGTGCTGTGGACCGTCCGAGGACGGTGATCGCCGCGCACGCTGACTTGCGTGACTCGTCCGGGCTTTGCGTGTCCGCTTGCGCACCGGTCAGAACCTGCGCATTCTGATCTGATCGACCCACAGGGGTGTCGTCACTGTACGTCCGAACACCGATGGCGCGGAGGCGAGATGGAGATGGGGTCCAGTCGGGCGATCGAGATCGCCCCGTTCCATTCACGTGGATCACTCAAAGGTTTCGTGATATCCGGTCGCTGGCCGGATTCCACCAAGGAGTGGGCACAACTACTCATGGTCGCCGTGCGCGTCGCATCGGTACCTGGATTGCTCTCCACCACAACAATTTTCGGTGCACGCGAGGAGCTGCCCGATGAACCCGAGCCGAACACCGTCGGACTGGTGGTCGCCGAGGGCACGGTCGTCGGTGAAACAGCGGTTCCGCCAGGATATTTCGCCGGCCATCAGCCGCCGGCACTGTTGATGCTTCACCCGCCGTCGGAGACCATGCCGTCGCTGCCCGAGTGCACAGGTGCCGCATCGGGATGCGTGCTGCTGCCCGGGCTGCCCCACCTTGGCCTGGAACATCGAGCGGCATGGGTCGAGGCGGAGTCCGACGGAACGGTGACGTCGATGGTGAGCCGGGTCGGTGTCGACCCGATCAGCCATCCCGACACCGCTATCTTGGCCATGCTGCTTGCGGCATAAGGGTTTTCAAACGATTTGATTCGTTGCCCTGCATGCTTGATTCGGGTACCCGAACTCACCGCGCCCAGTAGCGCGCCAGTTCAACGGCCGCTACCGTCGATGAAGTCAGCGAAGGGGAGTAGCCCCCAATCGTCGTGTCGACATACTGGCGTACAGCCCGGCCGGCGAACCGCAAGACCTTCGACCGAAGCCTGACGGGGCACGAGCAATTGGCCCGTCGGCGACGCGTCGAGAGGTCGTGCCCAATGCTCACCGCCGCACTCGTCAGTCTCTCCGTGGTGTTCGTCGCCGAACTCGGCGACAAGTCGCAACTGATGACCATGACCTACGCCCTGCGCCACCGGTGGTGGGTCGTGCTGTCCGGCGTCGGCATCGCGTCGTTCATGGTGCACGGGCTGTCTGTGACGATCGGCCACTTCCTTGGGCTCACGCTGCCGGAGCGACCGATCGCGTTCGCCGCGGCGATCGCCTTCCTGCTGTTCGCGCTGTGGACATGGCGGGAGGGTCGCGCGGCCGGACACGACGAGGTGGTCAAGGTCGCCGAACCGCGACATGTCCTGCTGGCCGTCATCTCCTCGTTCGTCCTGGCTGAACTCGGCGACAAGACAATGCTCGCCACTGTCGCGCTGGCCAGCGATCACAACTGGGCGGGGGTCTGGATCGGCGCCACGGCGGGCATGATGCTCGCCGACGGGGTAGCCATCGCGGTGGGTGCGGTGCTGCACGAGCGGTTGCCCGAGCACTTCCTGCACAGGATGGCCAGTGTGCTGTTCCTGCTCTTCGGTCTGTGGTTGCTATTCGACGGAGGCCTTGGCCTCCGGTGGGTCGCGGTGGCAGTCACCGCTGCGGTTGCCGTGGCAACCGCTGCCGCGGCCCCGGCGGCCTTCGTCCGCAGACGTCGCGAGCATCCGCCGGCGCTCCCGCCGCTTGAATCGTCGCCGGACCCGGGCGGACCCCCTGCTGGCTACTGTCGGTCAAACGACTGACCAGCTTTCCGCGGTCGCCTCGCTATCGGGTGCCACGTGCCGGGGAGCGGGCCGACGGGCGTCAACACCGCCTGCTTGCGTTGGCAAATAGCAAACACATGATTCCGCTTTGCGAGACTTGATCGCAGTTGCCCGTGGTGAAGCTCGGGGTTCCTGTGACGAACTATGTCGAACTTCCGGGAAAGTCATCGGCGCGCAACCGTTATTATTTGCTTCGCCGCACCGTAGGATGACGGTGCCGGCGGTGCCGGCGCACACCGACAACGCCGTTAAGACCTGTAGCGGCCACAAGAAACGAAAAGGCGGGTTAACTTTTCTGCGGTTTGCACTTGGTTGTTGGCACAAGTCTCGCTACGATAATCAGCAAATACGCCGCCCTAGAAGCCCGCTCGTCACGCATGTGGAGGTCAAATCGATGAGCAACACGTTCTCAGCCCGCCTAAACCGCCTGTTCGACACGGTTTACCCGCCAGGTCGTGGCCCTCATACGTCCGCTGAAGTCATCGCCGCGCTCAAGTCTGAAGGCATCACGATGTCGGCTCCGTACCTGTCGCAGCTCCGCTCAGGCAACCGCACCAACCCCTCGGCAGCCACCATGGCAGCCCTTGCCAACTTCTTCCGTATCAAGCCGGCCTACTTCACCGACGACGAGTACTACGAGAAGCTCGACAAGGAATTGACCTGGC
>JAVRPG010000771.1:0-2508 GCA_032162325.1 Mycobacterium sp.
GAGCTGGGCCGGCTGGCCGACCCGCCGATGACGAAAGATGCTGTGGCAGGCCGCATTCGGCGGCTCTTGTCGATGGCTGACCGCAAGGCCAAGCAAGACGGTATCCCCGACACCGAGTCCGCCGTCACGCCGGATCTACTCGAGGACGCCTAGGCCCCTGTTTGGCTGCCCGCGCGTCGAATGTGCGGGTTACGGCCAGCGAATCACGAGTCCACTGCGTCCACTGGTCCATAACCCGCACGGTCCGGGTAGCGGGAATGCTGACCAATCAGCCCCGCTGGGCAACGGCTGCCGGGACGACCGGCGGCTCAGGTTGCGGGTTGAAGCCGTGGATTTCGCCCGGATTGACACGGTGCGAGGGTGCGACCTTGCCCGGCGGGTCGGGCTGCGGGTCGAAGGCTTGGGCGGTGCCCACACTCAGCCCCAGTCCGGCCAGCGCGACGCTGCCAGACAGCAGCGCCCCGACGATGATCCTCTTCACGTTGTGGGTGGTGCTCATGATTCTCCTTAGGTGCGATGTCCCCCGGTGGTCCGGTTGCCCTTTGCGGGCCAGACTCAGCATCTGGCGCGGGCCTTGCAGGATTCTTGGTGGTCCATGGACCCGACCGCGAGGTGATGCGTCGCGGCGAAATCCATCAATGTGGTCATCACTTCCAAGCTGCGCGTTCTTTTGGGCGCGGAAACCCAATCGTGGGTCTAGCTTGGTCGAATGGGTCGCACGCTGTCGGTCGCCCTCGCCCAGTACCCGCCGATCACGGGTGGCGATCCCGTCGGCCAGCTGCACGCGCAAGCGACGGAAATCCAAAGGGAGTCAACTGATCTCGATCTGGTGGTCTTTCCCGAGATCCACCTGTGCGGAGACTGTGATAGCGCTGTGGACTCCAACGAATGGCTGCGGTCAGCCGCCGAGCCTCTCGACGGCCCGCGTGTGCGGGCGTTGGGGGAGGCGGCCGCGGCACTCGGGGTGTGGCTGATTCCCGGATCGGTGCCCGAGCTCGGCGACGGCGGGCACGTCTACAACACGCAGGTGGTGTTCAACCCGAGCGGCAATCTCGTCGCGAGCTACCGCAAGGTCTTTCCATGGCGGCCGTACGAGGCGTGGTCGTCCGGACACGAGTTCGAGGTGTTCGACATGCCGGGCACGGGCCGCGGCGGGCTGTCGATCTGCTACGACGCCTGGTTCCCCGAATCCACCCGCAGCGTTGCCTGGCTCGGCGCTGAGTTCGTCGTCAACGTGGTCAAGACTATCGGCGCCGACCGCAAGCAGGAGCGAGTGCTCGCGCAGGCGAACGCGATCGTCAACCAGGTGTTCATGCTGAGCGTCAATGCCGCAGGCCCGATCGGCACCGGCGGATCCATCGTGTGCGATCCGGAGGGGACGGTCATCGGCGATCTCCCCACCGCCGATCCGGGGGTGATTCGCGTCGACCTCGACCTGGACGCTGTGACTCGGGTGCGTGAGGTTGGCACAGAGGGTTTCAACCGGATGTGGTCGCAGATGGCGGCCGACGATCCGCTGATCGACCTACCGATCTACCAGGGCCGGATCGATCCGACCCGATGGCAACCGAGAGGAGCGTCATGACCACCGGCGAGGACCACCCGGGCCCGGCCGGCCACGAGCATCACGGCACGCTGCAGAAGCAGCTGCATCTGCGATCTCTGGTGCTGTTCGGGCTCGCCTACATGACGCCGATCATCGTGCTCGGCATTTTCGGGGTCATCGCTGAGCTGTCCGACGGCGGCAGCGCCGGCTCGTATTTGCTTGCCACCGTGGCGATGTTGTTCACGGCGCTGAGCTACGGCCTGATGGCCAAGCACTTTCCGGTCGCCGGTTCGGCCTACACGTACGTCCGCAAGGCACTCGATTCGCGGCTGGGATTCGTTGTGGGATGGGCGATCCTGCTCGACTACCTGTTCCTGCCACTGGTTATCTGGCTGATCGGTGGGTCTTATCTGCAGGGCCAGTTCCCGAACGTGCCGTTCTTCGTCTGGATCGTGGCCTACATCGTAATCACGTCCGCGCTTAACGTGATCGGGCTCAAGGTGGCAGACCGCACCAACTTCGTGTTGATGACTGTGCAGCTGCTGATCCTGGCGCTGTTCGTCATCCTGTCGATCGCACACCTGGTCAGCGATTCGCAGTCGCTGGCGTCCACCACACCGTTCACAGGCGGCGGCGGTTTCTCGGCGCTGGCGGCCGGTGCCGCCGTCGCGGCGTACTCGTTCCTCGGATTCGACGCGATCAGCACGCTGACCGAGGAGTCGCACGACGCCGAGCGCAATGTGCCGCGCGCGATCGTGCTGGTCGCCTTGATCGGCGGCGCGATCTTCATCGTGGTGACCTACTTCGTGACACTGGTGTCGCCTGGCGGAACCTTCGCCAACTCGGAATCGCTGGCATCCGATATCGCAAAAACCATCGGCGGCAGCCTGTTCGGCGCGGTGTTCCTAACCGGGCTGATTGTCGGCCAATTCACCTCGGGCCTGGCGGCCCAGGCGGCGGTG
>JAVRPG010000772.1:0-8844 GCA_032162325.1 Mycobacterium sp.
CAGCAGCCGAACAGGCCGCCCAGCAGGGTCAACAACCCCAGCAGGCCGGCCAACAGCCGCCAGTGCCGGAACCCGTCGCGCGCCGCAGCGAGCAGGGGTCGGCCATGCAGCAGCTGCGGACCATCACCGGCGGCTAGGCGCCGACCAGAGCGGCCACGCACGCCGCGCCAAGCACCGCCGGGTCTGCGCCCATCTCGTCGAGCGTGACGGTGCGCAGCGCCGCCCGCGGCGCCGCCGCCACCCATTCGATACCGACCTCGACCGGATGCAGCGGGTCGTCGGTCGCGGCGGCCACGCCCATCGGGATGGCCAGACCCTCCAGCTGGCCGCAGGTCGGCGCGACGAAGCGGGCGGCCTCGTCCATGGCGTCGGGCAGCGCAGGCCACTGCCCGACCCAGGACCGGGTCAGCTCGTCGGCCAGCCACGGCGGGCTGGAGGCCCGCATCTGCGCGGTGGCCGACGCGAGGCCCTCGCGGCGCAGCATCTCCGCCGAGTGCCTTGCCGCCAGGGCGGCGGGCGCGGTGTCCGGTTCGCCCGTCCAGGCCGGCAGGGCGGCCAGCACGGCAACGGCGTGCCCCGGATGCTCGAGCGCCCACGCGGCGGCCACCGCGGCGCCGATGGACACCCCGCCGACCGCGATCGGTTCGGCCCGTGCCGCGTTGTCAAGCGCATCGCGATAGCCGGCGATGAGCCGGTCCGGCTGCGGGGCCGGTGTCACGACGACCGCACCGACGTCGTGCAGGGCCGCGGAAAACGCCCGGTAGACGTAGTCGTCGTCGGATCCGGTGCCGGCCAGCAAAACCGTCGTGACACCGCGCAGATCGACCGCCATCACATGATCGTGCCCCGTTCACCGACTCGTCGGCGTGGCGACCCTGCCCCGCGTGGCATATCGGAACCAAGAGGTCTACCGTGGCGTTGGATTGGGTAGATCCATGGTGGATCTGCAGAAGTCAGGAGAGGCCATGGCCACGGCCGAGGGGTATCTGCGCCGGCTCACCCGCCGGTTGACGGAAGACCCGGAGCAACGTGACGTCGAAGAGCTCAGTGACGAAGCCGCCAGCACCGGCGCCCAGAAGGCGATCGACTGTCAACGCGGTCAGGAAGTCACGATGGTTGGCACCCTGCGCAGCGTCGAATGCAACGGCAAGGGCTGCTCGGGTGGCGTCAAGGCCGAACTGTTCGACGGCACCGACTCGGTGATGCTGGTATGGCTCGGCCAGCGCCGCATCCCGGGTATCGAGTCCGGTCGCACGCTCAAGGTGCACGGCCGCATCGGCAAGCTGGACAACGGTGCCAAGGCGATCTACAACCCGCACTACGAGATTCAGAAGTGAGTGACCCCGGAACCGAACCGGGGAAGCCGACCAAAGCGAATGCCGTCCTCGAGCAGATGGGCGGCATCAGCGGCCTGATCTATTCCTCGCTGCCCGTCGTGGTGTTCGTTCCGGTATCCACGGCCTTCGGGCTGGTGCCCGCAATCTGCGCGGCGCTTGGCGTGGCCGCGCTGATCCTGGTGTGGCGGCTCATCCGCCGCGAGTCCATCCAGCCGGCGATCTCCGGGTTCTTCGGCGTGGGGATCAGCGCGCTGATCGCCTACATCGTCGGCGAGTCGAAGGGCTACTTCCTACTCGGCATCTGGATGTCGCTGCTCTGGGCCGTCGTCTTCGCGCTGTCGATCCTCGTTCGTCGTCCCGTGGTCGGCTACGTCTGGGGGTGGGTCAACTCCCACGACCGCGCTTGGCGCGGGGTGCGCAAGGCCGTGGTGGCGTTCGACATCGCGACGTTCGTGTGGGTGCTGGTGTTCACCTCGCGTTTCGTCGTCCAGCAACACCTCTACGACGCCAACCAGACGGGATGGCTGGGCGTCGCCCGTATCGCGATGGGCTGGCCGCTCACCGCGGTGGCGGCGCTCGTGACCTATCTGGCCATTCGGACCGCCCAGCGGGCGCTGCACGCGCTCAACGCCGAGGAAAGCGGGACGACCGTCGACGAACACGGAGGCGTTGCTCAACCCGATGCCCACTGACACCGACACCGACCGGCCGCTGATCGCAGTCGCGGTGTTGGCCTCGTTCGTGGCGTTCCTGGACGGATCGGTGGTCAACCTGGCGCTGCCGGCGATCGGCCGGGAATTCGGCGGTGGCCTCGCTCTGCAGCAATGGGTCGTCGACGGCTATCTGCTCACGCTCGGGGCGCTGATTCTCGTCGCAGGAGCGATCTCCGATCAGTTCGGCCGGCTGTCGGTGCTGCGCGCTGGAACGGTAGTTTTCGCGTTGTCGTCACTGCTGTGCGCTCTGGCGCCGACAGGCTGGGTGCTCGTCGCCGCCCGGTGCCTGCAGGGCGTCGGCGCGGCGTTTCTGGTACCCAGCTCGCTCGCGATGATCAACGCGCGATTCTCCGGCGCCGCGCAGTCCCGCGCGATCGGCACGTGGACGGCGTGGACGGGCACGGCGTTCGTGATCGGTCCGCTGCTCGGCGGCGTGCTCGTCGACGCGGTGGGTTGGCGGTGGATCTTCGGGGTCAACATCGTGCCGCTGGCGGTCACGCTGTACCTGATCACAAGGCTGCCAGCCGACGAGTTCGTTGCGGCGAGCCGGCCAGATGCTGAGGCTCGGTCCGCGCGCATTGACTACGTCGGGGCGGCGCTCAACGCCGTCGGGCTCACCGGCGCGGTGTACGCGCTCATCGAGGGGCAGCGGCTGGGCTTCTCGAACACGGCCGTCGTCGTCAGCTTGGTGATCGGCGTGGCGTGCCTGCTCGCGTTCCCGTGGTGGGAGAGCCGCACCCCTCACCCGATGATGCCGCTGCACATCTTCACCGTCCGCAACTTCGCGGTTGGCAACCTTGCCACCGTGTTCCTCTACGCCGCCGTCTCGCTCGGCACGTTGATCATCGCGCTCTTCCTGCAGGAGACGGCCGGACTGTCGGCCACCCAGGCCGGGCTGGCCACGCTGCCGTTGCCCGTGCTGTCGTTCTTCTTGGCCCGCCGGTTCGGCACGCTGGCCGGCGTGCACGGACCACGCCTGTTCATGGCCGTCGGACCGCTTATCGCCGCGGCCGGTTATCTGTGGATGTCGATGGCACACGAGCCGTTCAACTTCTGGACGCAGATGCTGCCCGGCCTGGTGGTGTTCGGGTTGGGTCTGTCGATCACGGTGTCGCCGTTGACGGCGGCGATTCTTGCCGCGGTCGATCCGGCGCAGAGCGGCATCGGCTCGGCAGTCAACAACGCCGTTTCGCGGATCTCCGGACTGATCGCGATCGCGTGCACCGGTGTGATCATCTCGTTGGGCGAGCGAAGCGACGGGAATGCCGTCAGCGCAGTCGATTTCGCGGGTTTTCGGCAGGGTGCGTTGGTGACGGCGGTGCTGTTCGCGGTCGCGGGGGTCATCTCGGCGGTGGGTATCCGCAACACGCAGGGCGACATGAGCCGGGTGACAGAGGAGACGGCGGCGAGCTGCCACGACCGCGCCACGCCGCCGCCCGCCTACGCGCGTCGCTGACGACTCAGCGCGACTGCGAATGCAGCAACAGCTCGCGCAGCTCGTCCTCGACCTCCGCGATGGCCACGAACACCAGCTCGTCGCCGCCCTCGAGTGGCTCGTCGCGCTCGGGCACGATCACCCTGGGCCCGCGCAGAATTGTCACCAGCGTGGCGTCGCGGGGCAATTCGAGCCGTTTGACCGGTTTCCCGCCCCAGGGAGTGTCGTCGGGCAGCGTGATCTCAACCAGATTCGCCTGGCCCTTACGGAACTCCATCAGCCGCACCAGATCACCGACGGCCACCGCCTCCTCGACGAGCGACGCCAGCATGCGTGGCGTGGACACGGCGACGTCCACGCCCCAGCTCTCGTCGAACAGCCACTCGTTGCGCGGATCGTTGACGCGGGCCACCACACGCGCCACCGCGAACTCGGTCTTGGCCAGCAGGCTGACCACGACGTTGGCCTTGTCGTCGCCGGTCGCGGCGATCACGACGTCGAACTCCTCGAGCTTCACCGACTCGAGCAGGCTCAGCTCGCACGCGTCGCCGAGGCGCCAGTGCGCGGCGGGGATGGCGTCGACGTCGATGTGGTCGGGGTTGCGTTCGAGCAGCGTGACGTCGTGGTTCTCGACGAGTTCGCGGGCGATGGACCGGCCGACAGCCCCGGCCCCGGCAATGGCGACTTTCATGCGCTCTCGATGTCCTCGCTGGGCGGCAACGCCGCAATGGCCAGGGCTTCGGCGATGTGCCCTGCGATCGCCGCTATGTACACCTGGTCGCCCGACTGGATGACCGTCTTCGGGTCGGGCAGCAGGCCGGCGCCGAACCGGATGACGAACGCCACCCGTCCACCGGTCGCGGCCTCCACGTCGGTGATCCGGTGGCCCATCCAGGCCTCGTGCAGCGCCAGCTCGGTCACGCCGACGTTGCCGGTCGGGTCGCGCCACTTGGTGGTCTCGGTCTCACGGGTCAGCACGTTGAGCAGTCGGTCGGTCGTCCACGGCACGGTGGCCACGGTCGGGATGCCGAGACGTTCGTAGACCGCCGCGCGCTTGGCGTCGTAGATGCGGGCCACGACGCGCTCCACGCCGAACGTTTCGCGGGCCACCCGCGCCGAGATGATGTTGGAGTTGTCGCCCGACGAGACGGCCGCGAACGCACCCGCCTCTTCGATGCCGGCCCGCAGCAGGACGTCGCGGTCGAACCCCATCCCCAGCACGCGCTCGCCAGGAAACTCGGGCGACAGCCGGTGAAATGCCGTGCTATCGCGATCGATGACGGCCACGTCGTGACCGATCCTGGCCAGGCTGTCCGACAGCGACGCGCCCACCCGGCCGCATCCCATGACCACTACACGCACCTGACGGTCCCTTCCGGCCGCAGCCCAGAAAAAGCTGTCTCTCGAACCCGCGCACTCGGAACGCTACAGCCATTCGCCGCTGGGCTTACTCTTGGCTCTCGTGTCCAAGCTCTCAACCGCCGCGCGGCGTCTGGTACTAGGCCGGCCGTTCCGCAGCGACAAGCTGTCGCACACGCTGCTGCCCAAGCGGATAGCACTGCCGGTCTTCGCGTCCGACGCGCTGTCATCCGTCGCTTACGCGCCGGAGGAAATCTTCCTCGTGCTGTCGGTCGCCGGTCTGTCCGCGATTTCGATGGCGCCGTGGATCGGGCTCGCCGTCGCCGCGGTCATGCTGGTCGTGATCGCGAGTTACCGGCAGAACGTGCATGCGTATCCGTCCGGCGGCGGCGACTACGAGGTGGTCACCACCAACCTGGGACACACGGCTGGTTTGACTGTGGCGAGTGCGCTTCTCGTCGACTACGTCCTCACCGTCGCGGTGTCGATGTCTTCGGCGATGTCGAACATCGGATCGGCCGTGCCGTTCATCGCTACCCACAAGGTGTTGTTCGCGGTCATCGCGATCCTGCTACTGGCTTCCATAAACCTGCGCGGAATACGCGAGTCGGGCACCGCTTTCGCGATCCCCACCTACGCGTTCATGGTCGGGATGTACATCATGCTCGGCTGGGGATTTTTTCAGATCTACGTACTGGGTGACCCGTTGCGCGCAGAATCGGCCGATTTCGACTTGCATTCCGAACACGGCGACGTGCTCGGGTTCGCGTTGGTGTTCTTGATCGCACGGGCGTTCTCGTCCGGTAGTGCGGCACTGACCGGCGTCGAGGCCATCAGCAACGGGGTACCGGCCTTCCGGAAACCCAAGTCGCGCAACGCGGCAACGACGCTGTTATTGCTGGGCGTCATCTCGGTCACACTGTTCATGGGCATCATCATGCTGGCAAAGGCGACGGGCGCAAAAATGGCAGAGCGCCCGCACGAACAGCTCATCGGGGCGCCTGCCGACTACCATCAGAAGACCCTGATCGCGCAGTTGGCCGACGCCGTGTTCCATGACTTCCCGATCGGACTCTTCCTCATCGCCGGCGTCACCGCGCTGATCCTTGTGCTGGCCGCCAACACCGCGTTCAACGGGTTCCCGGTGCTGGGATCGATTCTGGCCCAAGACCGTTTCCTGCCACGGCAGCTGCACACCCGGGGCGACCGGCTGGCGTTCTCCAACGGCATTCTGTTCTTGGCGTTCGCGGCGATCGCCTTCGTCGTCGCCTTCCGCGCCGAGGTGACCGCGCTGATCCAGCTCTACATCGTCGGGGTGTTCGTGTCGTTCACGCTGAGCCAGATCGGCATGATCCGGCACTGGACGCGGCTGCTGCGCACCGAGACCGACTCTGCCGTGCGGCGCCACATGATGCGGTCGCGGGTGATCAACACGGTCGGCTTCATCTGCACGGGCACCGTGCTGATCATCGTGGTGGTGACGAAATTCCTCGCCGGGGCGTGGATCGCGATTCTGGCGATGGGCGCGCTGTTCGTGGTC
Organism: Mycobacterium sp.; assembly: GCA_032162325.1. Taxonomy (GTDB): domain Bacteria; phylum Actinomycetota; class Actinomycetes; order Mycobacteriales; family Mycobacteriaceae; genus Mycobacterium. The sequence continues at coordinate 6,385 of JAVRPG010000772.1, forward strand.
ATGAAGATGATTCACAAGCACTACGACACCGTCGCCCGCGAGTTGGAGGAGCAGGCCGCTGCGAACGACGGGGCCATGGTGTTGCCGAGCCGCAATCACGCCGTCGTGCTGGTGTCCAAGCTGCACCTGCCGACGATGCGGGCGCTGGCGTATGCGCGCGCCACCCGGCCGGACATGCTCGAGGCGATCACCGTCAGCGTCGACGACGCAGAGACCCGCGAGCTGGTCCACAAATGGGAAGACAGCGATATCACCGTGCCGCTCAAGGTGATTGCCTCGCCGTACCGCGAGATCACCCGCCCGGTGCTCGAATACGTCAGGCGAGTCAGCAAGGAGTCGCCGCGGACCGTGGTGACTGTATTCATCCCGGAGTACGTCGTCGGGCACTGGTGGGAACAGGTGCTGCACAACCAGAGCGCGCTGCGGCTGAAGGGCAGGCTGCTGTTCATGCAGAACGTGATGGTGACATCGGTTCCGTGGCAACTGAGTTCGTCGGAGCGGCTCAAGACGCTGGAGCCGCATGCGGCTCCAGGCGATGCACGCAGGGGCTTCTTGGATTGAGTGAAGGGGTCGCCGAGCCGTCGCGCTGGCCGACGGAACTGACGCTAACCACCGGGCCACCGGCCAACGGAGGCAGCTGTGTCGCGCGCCACGAGGGCCGGGTCGTGTTCGTGCGTTACGCCCTACCGGGGGAGACGGTCAAGGTCCGGGTGGTCGGCGATCACGGATCGTATTGGCACGCGGACGTTGTCGAGGTGATCGAGCCGTCGGCCGACCGCATCGACTCGCTGTGCCCGATCGCGGGTGTGGACGGCGCCGGTTGCTGCGATCTGGCCTTCGCCGAACCCGAAGCCACCCGCCGGCTGAAGGGCGCCGTGGTCGCCAATCAGTTGGCGCGGCTGGGCGGCTATCACTGGCGCGACGAGGACTCCGCTACCGCCGAGCCGGTCGGAGACGTCGGCGCCACCGGCTGGCGGACCCGGGTGCGGCTCGACACATCGGGCGAGGGCCGGGCCGGCTTTCACCGCTATCACAGTTCGGAGCTGGTCACGGAGCTGAACTGCGCGCAGCTTCCGGCCGGCATGCTCGACGGGCTGAACAACTGGGTGTGGCCGCCGGGAGCGCAGCTGCACGTGGCGATCGACGATGACGGTAACCGGCACGTCGTGCAGTCAGGGCCGCGAACCGGGCGAAAGGCGTCGACTCAGGTGGTCGATGGCAACTACGAGGCGGTGCAGCGGGTCGGTGAGCGGATCTGGCGGGTGCCGGTGACCGCGTTCTGGCAGGCGCACCGCGACGCCGCGCGGGTCTACAGCGAGCTGGTGGCCGACTGGGCACAGCTCGACACCGGCATGACGGCGTGGGATTTATACGGCGGGGCAGGGGTTTTCGCATCGGTACTGGCGCAGGCCGTCGGCGAGCGGGGACGCGTCGTCACTGTCGACACGTCCCGCGGAGCGTCACGGTCGGCGCGCGCGGCGCTGGCCGACTTCGGGTGGGTGTCGGTGGTGACCGACTCGGTGCGCCGAGCGCTGGCCCTGCAGGCCGAGCGGGCCGACGTGGCGGTGATGGACCCGCCGCGGTCCGGGGCAGGCCGCGAGGTGATTGACCTGCTTGCGGCTGCCGAGGTGCCCCGCGTGGTCCACATCGGTTGCGAGGCAGCGTCTTTCGCCCGCGACGTCGGACTATATATCGGGCATGGCTACGCGGTTGAAGACTTACGAGTCTTTGACTCTTTCCCCCTGACGCACCACGTCGAGTGCGTGGCGGTACTGACCCGCTAGCCCCCGCCCAAAACGACGTTTCGGCGCGAAAGTGCGAGTAACTCACGCCATTTCGTCCATCTCGGCGACTATCACGCGTTGGCGAAGTGTCGCTGCAGGTGTCGGTGGCGGTGCGCGAACAGCGCCCGCAAACCCGCTGCGACAATCGGTGTCAGCGGGCGCAGTGGCGCGCGCAGCTGGAATGTAATGCGGTCGTGTACAACGGCTTTCCCATTGCCATCCGGGGAAACGCTGCGTTGATGGCGCCACCGACGCATGCTCATCATGGTGGATTGTTCGTCGAAACTTCGGCCGGGAACGAGTTCTGCGATCGTGAGCCGGTCGTAGTCGAACGGCACGACGCTGAACAACCGCAGCCAGGCGCGGCCGATCGGCTCACCTACCGGCACATTGTCGACAGTCAATGATTCGGCGCCGCGCGGCATCGACATGGTCATCCACGGCCGCAGTTCGTCGTTTATGCCCTCAGGTGTGACCACCCGCGCCCACACCTGCTCGGCCGGTGCATCGACGATGCTCTGCCGTTCGATGATCATGACAATTCAAGGTATCCCGCCGGATCGCGCCGCGGGGCGCTCCGTCTTTGGGCGGACGGCTGCTACGTTGACCTCAGGTGCGCCGGGAAGGCTGGTCGGCAATCGAGAAACGCCGACCGGAGAGCACCCATGAGCAATCG
>JAVRPG010000773.1:0-6003 GCA_032162325.1 Mycobacterium sp.
TCAACGCGGCGGCGCTGATCTACTCGTCGGACACCACCGTGCTCGACTCGATCATCACCACGCACGGGCTGTCGTGGGGCTTCGACCGCATCTTTGCGGTGACCATGAACCACTCGGTCTGGTTCCACCGCCCGGTGCGGTTCGACGAATGGGTGCTGTACTCGACCTCCTCGCCGGTCGCCGCGGACTCGCGCGGCCTGGGTACCGGGCATTTCTTCGACCGATCCGGGCAGCTGCTGGCGACCGTGGTGCAGGAGGGAATCGTCAAGTATTTCCCGGGCGTCAAGACGTAGCGGGCGTAATCTTTTTGCTGTGAACCAACCGCCCGTCAATTTTGCTTCACGGCTGCGGGCTCGCCAACGGGTAGTCGTTCAGGTCGATTCACCGGCCGCCCGGTGGATCGGCGCGCTGGCGGTGCTCACCCTTTTCTGCTGGCTGATCGTTCTGCTGGCCCGTGACCATGATCGCGACTGGCAGGCGGCAGGCCGGCTGGCGTGGTCGCTGACGATACTGACGGCGGTCGCGCTGATCGCGCGCGGCATCTTCCTGGGCAGGCCGGTGACGGCCGCCCACGCCTGGCTGGCGCTGGTGGCGGTGCTGGCCGGCCTTGGCGCGCATGTGCTGGTTTTCGACCTGCTCGGCAATCTGCTTATCGCGTCGGCAGGCGCGGTGTTGGTGTGGCCGACCACCCCGCGACCGAATCCGGCTGACCTGCCCAGGATTTGGGCTCTTGTGAATGCAACGGAGAGTGATCCGCTCTCGCCGTTCGCAATGCAGGACTTGAAGTGTTTTCACTTCACCCCCGACCGCACGGCGGCCATCGCCTACCGCACCCGGATGGGCTACGCGGTGGTCAGCGGCGACCCGATCGGCGACGAGACTCGCTTCGCCGAACTTGTCGCCGACTTCGCTGCCATGTGCCACACCCGCGGCTGGCGCCTGGTCGTGCTGGGCTGCAGCCAGCGGAGGCTGGATCTGTGGGCCGACGCGACCGTGCTGGGTCAGACGTTGCAGGCAGTGCCGATCGGGCGCGACGTCGTCATCGATGTGACGACGTTCGACATGGTCGGGCGTAAGTACCGCAACTTGCGCCAGGCCGTGCAGCGCACGCAGAACTTCGGCATCACCACCGAGGTGGTTTCCGAGCAGGGGCTCGACGGCCGGCTGCTCGCGGAGTTGGCGGAGGTTTTGCTGGCGTCGCCGAGCGGAGCACGCACCGAGCGCGGGTTTTCGATGTGCCTCGATGGTGCTCTCGAGGGCCGGTATCCCGGGGTGCGGTTGATCATTGCCCGCGACAAACTCGGGCGGGTGCAGGGCTTTCACCGGTACGTCACCGCCGGGCACGGCAGCGAGGTGTCGCTCGACGTGCCGTGGCGGCGCCGTGGCGCCCCCAACGGGATCGATGAGCGGCTCTCGGTGGACATGATCGCGTGGGCACGCGACCACGGGGCGCAGCGACTGTCGTTGGCGTTCGCCGCGTTCCCGGAGATCTTCAACGACAAGAACCGGGGCAGGATCTCCAGCCTGATCTACACCGCGATCCACCTCGGCGATGCATTGATCGCGCTCGAATCGCTTTACCGCTACCTGCGCAAATTCCATGCGCTCGGCGACCGCCGCTACGTGATGGCGTCGCTGACGCAGGTATTGCCGTTGCTGGTCGTGTTGCTGTCGCTCGAGTTCATGCCGCGGCGGCGCCGCCTCGGTTAGGGGGTCGGCGTGATCGTGATTGAGAACTGGTTTTCGACGCGGTCACGGAACTGGTCGGCGCACTGCTGGATGGCCTCCGCGTCGCTGCCGGCCTTGGACACGCAGTCGATGTAGTCGGTGCCGCCGGCCTCGTTGAAGCCCCACACGGCCAGCGCGATGACGACGACAGCTTCGATAATGCTGACCAGTCCGAGCACGATTCCGGCCACCGCGACGCCGCCGTTGGTGGCCTCTCCGCGCCTAGCCCGTCCAAGGCCGAGGAACCCGAGAATGATCGCGACGACGCCGAGCACGACACCGCCGACAACGGAGAGCAGCGCGATAATCGCGACCACCAACGCCGCGACCCCCAGCCCGTTCTTGGGCCCCGTCGGCGGCGGGGTGAATCCGGAGTACGGCTGCGGAGGCGGCGGCGGATAACTGCCGGGATACGCGCCATATTGGGATAGTGGCGGCGGCGTCGTCGGCCCGGACGGCAATGGCGTCTCGGGCTTGTCCGGTTCGCTCATGTCGCTGAGATTACTCGCTGAGTGCGAGGTTGAGCCTGGGACAGACGATGTCGTCGGTCAGGTGATGGGTGGCGACGACGACGGTGCGGTCGGCGGGGAAAAGGCCGCCCGGGGTGAGGAGTTCGCTGAGGATCTGCTGACCGTCGGATGCGTCGAGGTGTTCCGTCGGTTCGTCGAGCAGCACGGTCGGCACCGTCGACACCAATGCCCGCGCCAGCAGCAGCCGCCTGCGCTGCCCGGCGGAGACGGCTGCCGCGCCACCGACGAGTATCGTCGAAAGGCCTCCGGGCAGGCCGTCGAGCCAACTGCCGAGGCCGACCCGATGCAGCGCATTTCGCAGCTCCTCGTCGGTGGCGTCGCCCCGGGCAACCAGCAGATTGTCACGCACCGTGGTGGCGAACAAATGGGCATCTTCTGCGAAAAATACTGCTTTCGACGGGTTTTCGGCCATCGCCATGAGCAGAGTGGTCTTGCCGGAACCGCTGGGTCCGGTGACCGCGAGCCGGGCGCCACCTTCGAGCTCCACCGGCGGCACCGGCGGGCGCATCCGCCTGTCGCTGTCCGGCTCGGTGAGTTCGCGCAACCGCCTTGCCGCGATCCGTGAGCGGGTGAGCTGCACCGCGGCAGCAGGCAATGCGGAGGTCGCCTCGAAGGCGGAGAGCGGCAACAACATCAGGATCGCGACGGTCATCGGCGCGACCGAGTTCGCCAGAGCGATGGCGGCGATGACGGCGCCGAGCACGCTGATGCCGACGGCCGCGGTCGGTGCGGCGGCGGCCACAGCGGCGGGAGCGGCGGCCCGGTCGGTGGCGCGGCCCCAATCGCGGTGCCGGTTCTCGGATTCGGCGATGACCGCGTCGAGGCGGCCGCTGACCCGCAGCTCGGGCGCATGCTCGAGGGCGAGCATCACCGCAACGTCGCGCCCGGAATGATGCTGCGCCGCCACCGCTTCCGCCGCCACAGCGGCGCGGGCGGCCAGCCATGGCGCAGCGACGCCCGCGATCAACAGGCAGGCCCCGAGCACGACGGCCGCGGCTGGGGAGATCACGGCGATCGTCGCGACGGCGGCCACTCCCAGCACCCCGGCGACCGCGATCGGCAATACGGCGCGCACCAGCATATCGGACAGCTCGTCGACGGAGTCGCCGATGCGGGCCACCAGTTCACCACTGTGCAGCCGCATCGCGGCCTCGGCGGGCGCGTCGGCCAGCCGGCGATACAGCCGCTCGCGGGTGCCGGCGGCGGCCCGCAGGGCGGTGTCGTGCGAGGCCAGGCGCTGGCAATACCCGAGGACGCCCCGCGAGATGCCGAGCGCGCGCACCGCCACCACCGCCACCGTCAGGTCCAGCACCGGTGGCATCTGCCATGCCCGGGTGATCAGCCACGCCGAGATCCCGGCCAGCGCCAGCGCGCTGCCCAGCGACAGCGCCCCCAACGCGGCGGCCAGCAGCAGTCGCGGCAGGCGGGGACGCAGCAGCTCACGCATCGACGAGACTTCCCATGTGCAGGACCCGATCGCCCATCGCCAGCACGGGTTCTCGGTGTCCGACGACGAGCACCGTCGCCCCGGCCCTGGCCCGCGCCACGATGGATTCCAGGACACGCGATTCCATGTGGGCGTCCAGGTGCGACGTGGGCTCGTCGAGCAGCAGCACCGGCGCAGGCGAGCCGAGCACCCTGGCCAGGCCAAGTCGCTGTCGCTGGCCCAGCGACAGGCCGACCCCACCGCGACCGACGACGGTCTCCAATCCGTCCCGCAACACGGCCAGCACCTCGTCGAAACCCGCCGCCCGGCAGGCGCTGTCGAGGTCGGCGAGCGGTCCGAACAGGTCGAGGTTGTCACGGATAGTTCCGGGCACGAGCACGGGACGCTGCGCAAGCCATGCCACCTGACCCCACCACAGCTGGGGGTCCAGGTCGGCGACGGCAACACCGCCGACTCGAACGTCGCCGGGGCTCAACCCGAGAATGGTCTGCAGCAGCGTGGTCTTGCCAATGCCGTTGGGTCCGGTCAACACGGTCACCAGGCCCGGCTCGATGTCGGCGTCGAGCGCGTCGATTCGGATGGTCGCGCCGGCCGCCGTCACGGTACGCGTTCCGGCTGGGGGCGCGCCTAGCGCGTCGAGTAGCCGGAAGGCCTTGTCGGCGGCCGTCTTTCCATCCTGCGCGGCATGAAACTCGATCCCGACACGGCGCAGCGGCCAGAACACCTCCGGGGCAAGCAGCAGGGCGGTCAGACCGGCCGACAGCGTTACCTCGCCGAACACGAGGCGCAGCCCGACCCCCACGGCTACCAGCGCCACTCCGAGTGTGGCCAGCAGCTCCAACACCAAGGCGGACAGGAACGCGATCCGCAGCGTGGCCATGGCCGAACGTCGGTGGGCGGCACCGAGTTCGGCGATCCGCCGAGCGGAATCGCCGATGCGGCCCAGCGCCCGAAGCGTGGGAATGCCTGCCACCAGGTCCAGCAGCCGCGATTGCAGGGTGGTCATGGCGGCGAGTGACGCTGCGGACCGTTCGCGGGTGAGCAACCCGATGAGCACCATGAAGATCGGGATGAGCGGCAATGCGATCAGGACGATCACGGCGGAGTACACGTCGTAGATACAGATCGCTACGACCGCGGCTGGAGTCAGGATGCCCGCCAGGAACAGCGACGGCAGGTACGCGGTGAAGTACGGTCGCAGGCCGTCGAGCCCACGGGTGATCAGTGCGGCGGCGGAATCACGGTGTGCGGCGAGCTGGCGCGGTGGCAGCGCCGTGACGGTGCGCAGTACCTCGCCGGCCAGGTCCGCGATCACCGCGGTTGCGCCCCGTTGGGACAGTCGGCCCTGCAGCCAATGCGCGAGTGTGCGAATCATCCACAGCGCCACCAGGATCCACAGCGGGCCGGCCCAATGCGCCAGGCTGCGTGAGGTGGGTTGGGTGACGACGCCGGCGACGATCTGCGCCAGAACCACGGCCGACGCGATCGTGGTGCCGCTGATGACCACACCGCAGGCCACTGATGCGGCCAGGAAGCGCCGCATCGCTGTAGAGGCCTGCCACAGGTTCACGTCAACCGCCTCGACAGCCCCGCCGACGCCGGGATCCGATCGGCCGAGATCCGTTGCCGGAAGACCCAATACGTCCAGCCCTGGTACAGCATCACCAGCGGGGCGAATATGAGCGCCGCCCAGGTCATGATCTTCAGCGTGTACGGGGTCGACGACGCGTTGTAGATCGTCAGGCTCCACTGGGGGTTCAGCGTCGACGGCACAAGATTCGGGTACAGCGATCCGAACAGCAGGACGACCACCGCGGCTACGACCGCCATGGTGCTGGCGAACGCCCAGCCGTCACCGCCGCGGCTCCACACCAGCATTGCGGCCGACAGCTGCGCAATCACCGCGACCGCGAGCGCCACCCACGTCCAGTCGTTGCCGTGGGCCACTTGCGTCCACAACCCGAACGCGGCCACCAGTGCCGTCACCGGCAGCGCCGACCGCGCGGCGAACCGAACGGCGTCATCACGCACCGCGCCTTCGGTTTTCAGCGCCACGAACACGGCTCCGTAGAACAGGAACAGCGCGGCCATCGCGAGTCCGCCCAGCAGCGTGTAGGCGTTGAGCAGGTCGCCGAAGGACAGGTGAACCTGCTTGTCGGCGCCGACGGGCAACCCGCGCACCAGCGCGGCGAGCACCACTCCCCACAAGAATGCGGGCAGCCACGAGCCCAGCGGGATGCCGGCGTCCGCCCGTGATCGCCACGCGGGGTCGTCGATCTTGCCGCGCCATTCGATCGC
>JAVRPG010000774.1:0-3143 GCA_032162325.1 Mycobacterium sp.
GCCCACAACTGTCAATGAGCTCATCGAGGCGATGACGTGGTAGGGCTTCGACATCGGCGGGCGGGCGTCGAAACAGGTATCCGATGCGCTGCGTTGGGAGAGGCGTCGCGGCAGGGTCCGTCGACTAGCGCGGGGCATTTGCGGCCCCGTATATGTACCGCGCGCCACGGAGTACCGCATTCACCAGCGCGTACTCGCACTGCGTGCCGCTGCCAAGCCGTTGCGGCTCGGAGGCAACCCGCTGTAGGTCTGCATTGTCGCTCGCTACGCGGGCAATTTGAAATGTGTCCCCCGGCGCAGCGCCGTTAGCCCTCGGCCGCCAATTGGCCACAGGCCGCAGCGATTTCGCGACCGCGCGTATCGCGTACCGTGCAGGACACGCCGCGCTCCCGCACGCGTTTGACGAATTCGCGTTCGGCCGCCTTCGGGCTGGCGTCCCACTCACTGCCGGGCGTCGGATTCAACGGGATGACGTTGACGTGTACCAGCGGTCCCAGCGCGCCGTGCAGCCGCTTGCCCAGAAGATCGGCCCGCCAAGGCTGGTCGTTGATGTCGCGGATCAACGCATACTCGATGGACACCCGGCGCCCGGTCACGTCGGCGTAATACCGTGCCGCGTCAAGGGCTTCGGAGACCTTCCACCGGTTGTTGACGGGGACGAGAGTGTCGCGCAGCTCGTCGTCGGGAGCGTGCAGCGACAGCGCCAGCGTGACGCCGAGCCTTTCGTCGGCGAGCTTGCGGATCGCAGGGGCCAGCCCCACCGTCGACACGGTCACCGACCGCGCCGAGATGCCGAAGCCGTGTGGCGGCGCCGCGGTGATGCGGCGCACCGCCGCCAGCACCCGGTTGTAGTTGGCCAGCGGCTCCCCCATACCCATGAAGACGATGTTGGACAGCCTGCCGTGGTCGCGGTCCCGCAGTTCCACCGCGGCCGCCCGCACCTGCTCGAGGATCTCCGCCGCCGACAGGTTGCGGGTCAGACCGCCCTGCCCCGTCGCACAGAACGGGCACGCCATGCCACAGCCCGCCTGCGATGAGATGCAAACCGTGTTGCGCTGCGGGTAGCGCATCAGCACCGACTCGAACGTGGTGCCGTCGATCGCCCGCCACAGCATCTTTCGCGTCTCGCCGGCGTCGCACTCGACCTCGCGCACCGCGTCGAGCAGGCGCGGGAACAACGCGTCGGCTACCTGTTCGCGCACCGCGGCGGGCAGATCGGTCATATGACGCGGATCGGCGATCAGCCTGCCGTAGTACTGGTTGGCCAGTTGCTTACCGCGAAATGCGGGCAAGCCGAGTTCCGCGACGGCGGCGGCACGCGCGTCCTCGTCGAGGTCGGCGAGGTGCCGCGGCGGCAGGGCGCGTCGCGGCGCGTCGAAAACCAAGGGCAGGGATGTGGCCATGATGAGCTGTCAGTATCGCGCGCTTGCAGTTTCGGTGACACGGCCGACGGCGGTCATCATGCGGGTGAGCTCTCCGACAACGTCTGGGCCTGCCGGCTGATAAACAAGCTCGGTGACTCCGATCGCTTCATATTCGGCGACGCGATCGCGCAACTGTGCCGGGGTTCCGCTCAAGGTGAGCTGCGGCACCACGTCCGCCGCCAGCGCGACCGCCTCTTCATCCACCGTCGTGAGCCGCACCAAGTGACCCTCGTGGGTGACGAGATGGCGCTCGGCCGGCGGAATGGCCTCAATGGCGGCCACCCAGGTATCACCGCCCGGCAGGCCGCGGACGGCGTCCGCCCCTTGCCGCTCGTACAGGGCGTGGAACACCACTGCCAGACCGTGCCCCGCCGCCGCCAGGACGCGCGGGCTGCGCACATCTTCTCCGTCGTCGAGGACGGTCCCGAACTGAAGGAGGGCGTGCTGTCGGCCCGCCGCGGCAACATTGGGAACTCCTGCCGCGAACACCCCGTCGCCGACCCGTTCGGCGACGGCTGTTCCTTTGGGCCCGTCCGCTCCGATCAGCACTTCGACTTCGACCGGCCGGTCGGCCACGAACCCGTCGGTCTGCAGCATGCGGATCGACGCGCCCTCCCACTGAACAGTCTCGCCTCGCAGCAGCGCCCGCAGGGCAACGACATACTCCTCGACTGTTGTCCACCGCAGCGGCCGTTGCCCAAGGGTGTATCGAGCGGTGAAGCCCGAGCCGACGGCGATAGCCACCCGGCCCGGTGCCAGGGCGGCGAGGGTGGCGATGGCCGCAGCGTTGGTCATCGGGTGGCGAAGGTTCGGTACCAGTACGCCAGGACCGAGACCGATGGTTGACGTGCGCTCCGCGGCCAACGCGAGCGCCACCCACACGTCTGACGTGAGTGCCGGTGAGTCGTAGAGCCACGCCCGGCTGTAGCCGAGGCGTTCCGCCTCCACAATGACTTGCGGCGAGTCGACATTGGTAACCAGCGCGCACGACAACCGCATGCGCGTAACGCTACCGGGCGTTCAGCACGTGGTCTGTCAGTTCAGTATCCGATCCAAGGTTGGCCGAAATTGATTTGGCGATCGAGGACGTTGATCGCGAGCATGGGACACATGGCACTGCCCACCACGCCACCGCGCACCGCGTCCAATCTGACGTTCTTCTATGCGTTGGGATATCCCATTGGCGCGCTTGCCGTTTCAGCCATGTCGCCGATGGCAGTGCTGGTATTTCGGTTTGGGCTGGCCGGCGCGATCCTGTCCGGCTGGGCGTTGCTCGCACGTGTGACATGGCCCACTGGTCGTACCCTCGCGCACGTCTTGGTCAGCGGGTTGCTGACCCAGGCGCTGCAGTTCATCTGCCTGTACCTGGCGTTGTTGCACGGCGCGCCTGCGGTGCTGGGCGCGGTGGTCATCTCGATGAATCCCGTCGTGACCGCCCTGCTGGCGGCGACGTTCCTTGGCGAGGGCCTCACGTGGACGCGGGTCGGCGCTTTGGTCCTTGGTGTCCTCGCGGTGCTGGCGGCCTGCGCGGGACGGCTGTTCGCCATAGGCGGAGTCGACACCGTCGTGCTGCTCCTGCTCGCCGCGTTGGTCAGCCTCGCCGCGGGCGGGGTCTACCAGCAGCGGTTCTGCTCCGGCGTGGACTTCCGTGCGACGGCGGCGCTGCAGAACGCCGTGGCCCTGCTGCCGGTGGCGGTGCTGGCCACGGTCATGCCGTTC
>JAVRPG010000775.1:0-2749 GCA_032162325.1 Mycobacterium sp.
CGACATGCAGCCGTGCGGCGATGTCACGTTCCGCGCCGATGTGCGACAGCCCGCCGATGAGCCGCTGCACAGCCCACAGCAGCACCTTCATCTCCATCTCGGCGCGCGACCCGGCGTCGGACAGATCACCGGCCACCCGCGGCGCCGCGAACGGGAACAGGAGTGTCGGCGTCTGGGCGTCCTTGAGGTGAATCGACTGCGGCCCAAGGCTTTCCGTCTGCTCGTTGCCGACCCACGAAACCAGCGCGTCGATGTCGGTGTAGGACGCCATGTTGGCGGGGACGACCCACAGCTTCGCGTCGAAGCGTGCGTTGTCGCGGTACAGGGTGCGGTAGAACGCCAACCGGTCGTCGTCGAGCTTGGACGTGGTCGCGATGACCGTCGCACCGCCGTCGAGCAACTTGGCCATCACCGATGCGGCAATGGATCCCTTTGACGCACCGGTGACGACCGCGACCTCGTCGGTGTAGCGGCCCTTGCCGGGGTTCTCCGCACCGGCCGCGGCACGCCCGTACAGCGAGGCGTGGATGTTGCGGCCCGCCGCCAGGGCCTTGCCCTGCCACCAGGTGGCCTGCGTGCCGACGACGTGTCCGGCGCCCTCGAACCGCTCCGAGAGGCGCGGCCAGTCGGTGTCGATCTCGCTCTCGTCGAGCAGCCACAGCTTGGCCAGGTCCTCGCGGCAGCTGGCCCAGCGGTCGTCGAACACCACCGCCTTACGGCCGTCGAACACGGGAGCCACCAAACGCGGCCAGTCCGAACCGAGTTCGGCGGTGACCAGGTCGATGAGCTCGGCGTCAGTCGCCTCGGGCGCACTGACCGGGGTGTCAAGGCCGAGCTGGCCCAGGATCAGCCGGGCCGCCGACGCCAGCACGCCGTGGCGGCCGGTGACCTGTTCGGCGAACTCACCCAGCGCGGCGGAGTCCACCACGCCGCCCCCGCCACCGGCAGCCGACGGCGGCGACACCACGACCCCCTGGCGCGCGCCCACCGCCGCGACTGCGGCGTCGATGACCTTGTCGACAGTCGCCGCGTCGGCGAGCGCACCGTCGTGTAGACCGCCCAGCCCGCCACCGCGGACACTGGAGCCCTCACGGGTGCCAAGCGCCACCTCGACCGTCACATGCTTGACCCAGCCGTCGCCGAGTTCCCAGGTCTTCTTGACCCTTTCGGCGATGTACGCAGGCCGCTTGCCGGACGGGCCGAGCACCGTGCGCAGCTGATCGTTGATCGCGTCGGAAAGCACTGGGCCGTAAGGCTTGTAGGTGCGGGCCAGCTTGGTGACCTGTCCCTTCAGCCCGGCCAGGTCGGCCTCGGCCGCACCATCGATGGCACCGAGGTTGAGCTCGGAGCCCAGGTCCACCAGCAGCTGGTTGCGTCGCGACGACGCACCGTCTGTGATCGACTCGATCGAATCCAGCGGCTCGATCTGGTCGATGCGCATCTTCGCCGACAAAGCGATCAACGCCATGGTGGCGTCGGCGGCGTCGTAGCCCAGGTCGTCCGGGCGCGGCCCGCCCGCGGGCGCGGCAGGCGCCGCAGAAATCGGTGCCGCCTCAACGGGCACCGCCTCAACGGGCGCGGGCGCGACGTCGTCGGAGGTGCCCTCCTCCAGCTCCGTCTCCGGATCGGTGTCGGTGGCGAACAGCACCGCCGCGTCGCGCTCCGAGTTCAGCACTTCGGTTGTGCTGTGCGAATACTCGGGCAGCTTCAGCGTGTTGGTGGCCAGACCGGCGACCGTCGGCGCGGACTTCACACCGATCTCGACGAACCGCTCGATACCGAGCCCGCCCGCGGCCTCCTCGATGAAGAGCAGGTCCTGGGTCTCGATCCACCGCACCGGGCTGGCGAATTGCCACGCCAGCAGCTCGATGACGATCTTGCGGCACAGCTCGCGCGGCTTCTCGTTCCGCCACGTGTCGTAGTCGGCGAGGATCTCGTCGAGCGGCTCGGCAGGCACCAGATCCCGGATCTCCTGGATGAAGTCGCGGTCCAACGTGAACGGGCGCGGCACCAGGTTGGGGATGTACTTGCCGATGATGAGGTCCGGATCCGTGTCGCGCGGCATGACGCGGTCCAGCGAGCGACGGAAGTCGGCAACGCCGACGCGCAGCACCGACGAGTGGAACGGCACGTCGATCCCGGGGACCAGAATGAACGACCGCTTGCCGCCGCTGATTTCGCGGCGCTTCTCGACCTCTTCCTCCAGCACCTCGAGGCCGCGCACAGTGCCGGCGATGGCGTACTGCGAGCCGCGCAGGTTGAAGTTCACGATCTGAAGAAATTCTCCAGTACGTACTGCGATTTCTTCGATGAAGGCCGGCACGTCGGCGTCGTCGAGGTCGATCTGTGACGGCCGGATCGCGGCCAGCCGGTAGTTGGACCGGCCGAGGTGGTCGCGCGGCACGATGTCGTGCATCTTGCTGCCGCGGTGGAACACGACCTCCAGCAGCGCTTCCAGTTCGTAGACACTGGACACGCATGCCAGCGCGGTGTACTCACCGACGGAGTGACCGCAGGCGATCGCGCCCTCCACGAACGCGCCCTGCTCGCGCATCTCGGCCACCTGCGCGGCGGCCACGGTGGCCATCGCGACCTGGGTGAACTGCGTCAGGAAGAGCACACCATCGGGGTGGTGGTAGTGCACACCGCTGGCGATCAGGGTGGTCGGGTTATCGCGCACCACATGCAGGATCGAGAAGCCGAGGGTCTCGCGGGTGTACTTGTCGGCGTCGTCCCACACCTTGCGGCC
>JAVRPG010000776.1:0-2546 GCA_032162325.1 Mycobacterium sp.
CGATTCGCGGATTCGAGTTATTGACTTGTGCGGCAGCTACGGGTACCTCTATTAGCTAGCAAACACTTCTACGATGCACCCGGCCGCCCGGGGCGGCCCGGCTCAACAGTCAATGAGGGGCAAGCTCATGGCCGACGTGGACTACTGCGTGGTAGGTGCGGGATTCGCCGGATTGACGGCCGCGCTGCGGTTGAAACAGGCGGGTCCCTCGGTGGCGTTGCTCGAGGCCCGTGATCGCGTCGGCGGTCGCACCTTCACCGAGTTGCGCGACGACGGGTTGTGGATCGATCGAGGTGGCGCCTGGATCGGCCCGGGCCAGGACGCCATCTACGGACTCATGAACGAGTTCGGCGTGCCGAGCTATAAGCAATTCGTCGACGGCGACGCAATGATGTTCGTCGACGGCAAGAAGTACCGCTACAAGGGCACGATTCCGTTGTCGATGAGCCCCTGGGCGGTCGCCAACATCGGCGCGGTCTTTCTCGAATTGACTCAGATGTGCAAGTCGATTCCGGTGGAGGCCCCGTGGGAGGCGCCCAAGGCGCAGAAGTGGGATCGGCTCAGCTGGGCGGCGTGGCTGGACCGCAACACCCTGTCCAAGCCCGCCCATGAGCTCCTCGAGTCCTCCGTCGCCGGCCTGTACACGTCGGCCGCCTCGGAGGTGTCCCTGCTTTTCGTGCTCTACCAAATGGCGTCGGCCGGCGGGCCGAGCTTCGTGCTGGGCGTCAAGGACGCCGCCGAGGATGCCCGGCCGGTCGGCGGCATGGGTGCCATCCACCGGGCGGTCGCCGCCGAGCTCGGCGATGCGATCCATCTGTCGCAGCCGGTCCGCAGCATCGCCCAGGACGCCGACGGCGTCACGGTCCGCTCCGACGACATGGTGGTGCGCGCACGCCGCGTTGCGGTGGCGGTGCCGATCGCAATCGCCAGCCAGATCATCTATGAGCCAATGCTTCCCGTTGATCGATCGTTTCTGCACCAGCGGATGCCGCTCGGCGCGGTCTTCAAGATTGCGATGGTGTACGACGAGCCGTTCTGGCGGGCTGATGGCCTGTCGGGCCAGTCGTTCGCACCGGGCTCGGCGGCGAACCTGACCATCGATTCCTGCACGGACACGGGAAGTCCCGGTGTGCTGACCGCCATCACCGAGGGGCCCGAGGCGCGCCGGCTATGCAAGCTCACTGACGACGAGCGCAAGAAGGCGGTGCTTGAGGCTGTCGCTGAAAGGTTCGGCGCCAAAGCACTGACCCCGGTTGACTACCTCGAGCAGAACTGGGCGGTCGAACGCTATTCCGGCGGCGGGATGATCAGCCACACCCCACCGGGCGTGCTCACCGAGTTCGGTCCCGCTCTGCGCGAACCGTGCGGCCGCATCCACTGGGCCGGGACCGAAACCTCGGCCATCATGTACGGGTTCATCGACGGAGCCGTCCGCTCCGGCGAGCGCGCCGCGACCGAGGTGATGGAACGCGAAGCGATGACGGTGGCCTGACTTGTGGATCGGGCGCGCGCTGGTCGACTGACCGCGTGCATCCGAGTCGCGTTGCGGCCTTAGCTATTTCGTCATCGGATAAGCAGGCCGAACTTGTCGTGCCTTGTTTTGCCCGCCTCTGAGCGACACACTGTCGCTAACACTTGGTCAGCATGGGTATCGAGCGACATTGTCGCTCAGAGGCGGGCACCTGCAACAGTCCTCGGGAGCCGCGGCGCAGAACTTGGGTATGTCTCGGGATCGGGCGTCAGCGGGGTTGAGAAGGCTCTTAGCCGATCGACACCAGCTCGTCGATCGAGTCCCTGGGCAGGTCGCCGTCGACGACCGCCGACACCTCCAACTTGTTCAGCCTGATCGCACCCTTGTAGTTGGCAAGGAACGCGATGTCGGCGGCATCGCGTCCTGTAGCGATGCGCACCAACGCCTGTCGCGGTGCCAGCAACGTCCCGTCGACCACCCGCCAGTGCCCGTCCACGAACGCCTCTGCCACTGCATGGAAGTCCATCGGGTACAGGCCAGGCGCGTACACCGAAACGACACGGGCCGGCACGTTCACCGCCCGGAGCATGGCCACCACCAGATGCGCGAAGTCGCGGCACACGCCCGCACCAGCGAGCAGGGTGTCCACGGCTCCATCGATCGGATCACTGGACCCCGGCACGTAGTTCAGCCGGTGACCCACCCACGACGAGACCTTCTCCAAGAGAGTCGTCGAATCGACGTAGTTGCCGAATTCCGTTGCGGCGAAGCCGTAAAACTTGTCGGCCTCCGCGTAGCGGCTCGGGCGCAGGTACATCGACTGGTCGTATTCGGTCACCGGCGCCGGGTCGGTCCGGCCAACGATCGTCGCGGCGTACTCGACCCTGACGTAGCCTGCCGGAGCGTCCAGCTTGTGGATGCGGTTGCCGTGCACACCGCTGATTTCCAACGGCTGCAAGGGCTTCCCATCCAAAACGAAGGACAACGACTCGGAAACCTCGGTGTTGGGATGCGGTGCGACCGCGATCTGAAACTCCAAGCTCGTCGGCGCCGTGATCTCGATCTCGAGCTCGGC
>JAVRPG010000777.1:0-3017 GCA_032162325.1 Mycobacterium sp.
ACGCCGGCGATCAGGCATCCGGCGATGGCCAGCGCGGTTGCGGCGGTCGGCGTGGCCAGCACCGCGATCCGGCCCGCACCGCCGACGCGTTCGGCCACCGATGTGGCGGCGCCGACCACATCGCTGCGGCTGAGCGTGACGTCACCGAGGCGGACGGCGTCGCCGATGTCGTGGCCGCCGGCGACCGCGGCGGGATCCAGCGAGGTCAGCAGCATGTGTGCAGGTTACCGGGCGTAGCCCAAGACCCTCGCTTCGAGGGACGCGACGTAGTTCTCCTGGATTCCTGGCAGAAATTTTGCTGACGACCGTCATTGACAGGTGGCAATAAAATCTTCTAACGTCTTGGTGTGTCTTCCGCGACCTCGGCCACAGAATCCGGTTCGCCCGTTGTGGGAGTGCGCGAAGCCCAGCGACTACAAACGCGGGCGCGGGTGTTCGACGCCGCGTTGGCAGAAATCGGTCGGTCCGGATTGGCGGGCGCGGATGTCGCAGCGATCGCCGCGGCGGCGGGAGTGGTGCGCGGTACGTTCTATTTTCACTTCCCGACTAGGGAGCACGTGCTGGTCGAGTTGGAGCGGGCCGAAGAAGCCAAAATCGTGGCGAAGCTCGACACCGAAACGACCAGGCCCGACGATCTGATCTCGATGCTGAGGCTGCTGGTGCATCAGGTGCTCGCCGCCGAACAGCGGCTGGGCCCGGTGGTCTTCAGGGACATGCTGGGATTGCACTTCTCCGCGACGCGGCCCGTCGAAGACGAGTTGGCCGCGCATCCGTTGGCGGAGTTCGTCATTGCCGCGATTACCGACGCCCAGGCCGTGGGACGAGTGTCTTCCGACGCCGACCCGGGTGAGCTCGCGGTGATCTTTCTTACCGGGCTGTTCGCATTGCTGGCGACAGGTGTAGACGTGTCCCGAACCCGGGCCGCGCTGTTGGATCGGTATGTCACGACGATCGTTTCGGGAATGGAGCCACGATGAATGATTCAGGTATCGAGGGCTACCGTGCCTTCCTAGTACGCCGCGACGGTGACGCCGATCTGTTGCATCGCCGCCTGGCCAGCCGCGAGGACTTCTTCTCAACGCTGGAGGCGGATCCGGTCCGCTCGACCCATCCCATTGATCGGCCGGTGTTCCTGCGGAACCTACGCCGCCGGCGACCCGAACCGGGTGTCGAACACAAGATGCTGTTCTTGTTGGCCACCGCCAAGCTGAACCAGGCGGAGCGGTTCGGCGTGGACTTGGGAGATACCTACGGGCGCATCGGCGGCGAGGACCAGCCACCCGAACGGGTGTATCTCGCGCTCGAGGAGCACTATCACACCCGCCTGCTCGCCTACGTGCTGGACGTGTTCGAGCTGCCGTTCCAAGTGGTAGTACCACCGTTTGTGATGCGCCAATTCGTCAAGATCAACGTGTTCCTCCCCGAGCGATTAGGGTTCGCTTTCGTGGGTGCGGGGGAAATGGCGGGCTGCATCATGTTCGACGAGCTGCGTCGGATCGGCGTCGAGTTGTTCGCCGACGAACCAGACGTCGCCGCGCGGATCGAGCGGCTCTACACCGAGATCCTCACCGACGAGATCGGGCATGTCGGGTACTGCGCAGCGCGCTGCACCCAACCCGAGCGGGCAGTAATGCGTTGGCTTTACCCACGTTTCGGACGGCTGCTTGCCCGCCAAACTGCCGAGATCAACCTTCTGACCGATCGCGAGAAGCTGCACGCCCGTCTCGACCAACCCTTCGATGTCGAGAGGCTCACCGCCGGCCTGCCCAACGAGACATTCCTGGCCGCGCACCCCTGACCGCATCGAATCGTGCTAAACGCCGGCGCTATACGCCGGTCACCCGCTCGCCGATCACCCGGTCGCGGCGCAGGGCAACCAGCTCATCGCGGGATAGTCCGAGGCCGCTGAGGATCTCGTCGTTGTGTTGACCGAGAGTGGGCGGGGCGAAGCGGTGATGACGAGCCGGGCCGGGAGTGATGCGGAACGGCCACCCCGGGTAGCGGTGCCAGCCGGTGACCGCATGCTCGAAATCCTCGTAGTACCCGCGGGCATCAAGCTCCGGCAGGTCATACATCCGCTCGGGCGTCACGACCTCCTCGACGGGGATGTCGCGTTCCGGTAGTGCGGCAACGATATTGGCGGGCGCCTGCGTTCGAGTCCAGGCTGCGACGACCTGATCGAAGACGTCGTGGGCGGCGGCGCGGCCATCGGCTGTCGCCAATCGGGCATCCTCGAGCAACGCGGGGCGACCCATCGCCTCGACCAACTGCGACCAGTCGGTGTCGTCGCGCACCGACAGCGCCACCCACGCGTCGTCGGTGTCGGTCGGGTAGACGCCCTGGCAGCAGCCCCGCTGCCGGTTGCCGTCGCGCGGCCGGACGATCCAGTTCATCGAGTACTCGATCACCGGTTCGGCAGTGACGGCGGCACAGACTTCGATCTGCGCGACCTCGATCAGCTGACCCTCGCCAGTGCGACGGCGATGCTCGAGCGCGGCGAGCAATGCCACACCGGCGTGCACACCGACGATGGGGTCGGCGGGCCCCTGCACGTTGCACGGCGGACCATCGGCGTAGCCGGTCACCGCCGACATACCGGAAGCTTGTTCGATATTCAGCGCCCAGCCCACGTAATCCCGCCATGGGCCGTCGAGGCCGAATCCTGGCATGCGGACTCCGATAACGTCGGGGCGCAGCGCTGCCAGCGACGGATAGTCCAGCCCGAACTGCTCCATTACCCGCGGGGAAAAGTTCTCCACGACGACGTCGGCCTGCGCGGCAAGCCGGCGGGCGAGTCCGCGGCCGGGCGGTGACGTCAAGTCCAGCGTGATGTCTCGCTTGTTGAGGTTGGTGGCCTGCCACAGCGCACTGTGCTCGTACCAGTCGTCGCCCTCGTGGGGGTATGCCGCCGAATAGCGGAAACCGTCCGGTCGCTGGATCGATTCGACTTTGACGACGTCGGCACCGAAGGCGCCGAGGTAGCAGGTGAGGTACCCGCCCGCCCAAAACGTGCTCAG
>JAVRPG010000778.1:0-4182 GCA_032162325.1 Mycobacterium sp.
GGGCGCGCTTTCGGCGATGTCCCATGGCAGATCGAGGAGCGGCCGCGATGCGTAGTTTTCGATGTAGCTGAATTCCTTCGTCCGGATGGCGCGTATCGGATCGAACGAATCGTGATACGTCTTCGTCGTGTAGACCTCGGTGCGCAGCGGCTTGACGTCTTGGGGTGACGTTCGCAGATTGCGCGCATGCGACATGCCGTCGACGTCGGCGGGAATGTCGAGGCCCAGCAGCTCGAGGAGGGTCGGTACCAGGTCGACACCGCTGAACAGTTCGTCGTAGACCTGGGGCTCGATGCGGGTGCTCCGCGGCGGCCGCACGATCATAGCGATTCCGGTGCCTGCGTCGTACAGCGTCGACTTGGCGCGCGGCAGCGCCGGGCCATGGTCAGTCATGAAGACCACCCAGGTCGATTGGTCAAGGCCCGTTTGGTCCAGCCTGTCGAGCAGCCGGCCGACCGCGGCGTCGGCGACCAAGATCGACCCGTAGAACTCGGCCAGGTCCTGCCGGATGTCGGCGGTGTCGGGCAGATAGTCCGGCACCACGACGTCATCGGCGTCGGCGGGCTCGTAGCGGTCGCGCGGATAGGGCCGGTGCGTTTCGAAGAACCCCGCGGTGAGCAGGAACGGCTGCTGCGGAGGGTCGGTGAGCCAGCGGGTGGCGTGCTCGACGACGTACTCGCAATAGGAGTTCGACACGTCGAATTCCTGGAAACCCAGCTTCGACGGGTACGACGTCTCGTGCTGCATTCCGAATAATGCTGTATACCAACCCGATTCGGAAAGAATGTGTGGCAGTGTTCGGACGCCGGGGCGGTACTCCCAGCCGTGATGGGCCAGGCCAACCAGGCCGTTGTTCTGCGGGTAGCGGCCGGTGAACAAGGAGCCGCGCGACGGCGAGCACAGCGGGGCCGTGGCGTGGGCGCGGGTGAACAGGATGCTCTCCGCGGCGAGCTGATCCAGCCGCGGGCTGGAGACGTCGGTGTGGCCGTATGCGCCGAGGTAGCGGCCGAGGTCGTGCCAATGCACGAGCAGCACGTTGTCGCGTCGCTCGGTCACTGTCTGTCCTTCCTGCCCCGTCGGTACACCGAACAGTGCCTATGGGGTTTCGGCAACCCTTTACCTCACCGAAGCAACTTATCCACAGATCGAAATGCATCCACAGGCTGGGGCCCGCGGGCGGTGTTTTGGTCGCCGGGCGCGGGTAGTTTCGCTCATATGTTCGATGAGTTGGTCGCGGCCGCGGCCGGTACCTGTGGTGCCGGTGCGGTAGGGGCGTGGGCGCGGGTGGAAAACGCCGCGTGCGCTCAGCGCATGTTCGCGATCGCCGACGTGCTTGAGGCCCGGCTTTCGGCCGACGGGTCGGCCGAGCGTGAGCAGTGGTGCCTGGACAATTGGGATGCGGTAGCCGCGGAGGTGGCTGCGGCGCACAACGTTTCTCTTGGGGTGGCGTCGCATCAGCTGATGATCGCCCGGGCGCTGCGGGAACGGCTGCCGCGGGTGGCCGAGGTCTTCGCCGCCGGCGCGATCTCGTATCGCCTGGTGAACTCGATTGTGTATCGCACCGCGTTGATCACCGACCCCGAGGCGCGGGCCAAGGTTGACACCGAGTTGGCTGCCCAGGTCGTCGGGTGGGGGTCGATGTCCATTGCGAAAGTAGAGACGGCGATCGACTACTGGGTGGATCGTTACGACCCGTACGCGCTACGCCGTGTCGAGTCCAGTTCGCGAGGTCGCCATGTCGACGTCGTCGCCGGCCAGGATGGCACTGGTATGTCGTGGATCGATGGCGAGCTGTTCAGCCATGAAGCGATGGCACTGGACCAACGGCTGGACGGTATGGCGCGGGCGGTCTGCGATGGCGATCCGCGCACGCTCGAGCAGCGCCGCGCGGATGCGTTGGGGGCGCTGGCGCACGGCGGTGACCGGCTACCCTGCGAGTGCGGTCACCCGGAGTGTGCAGCAGCCGATATTGCGGCGCCTATTGCGACGGTGGTGCATGTCATCGCCGAGGAGCGCAGTTTGGCCGATGACACGCCGGTGCAGCTCGACGGCAAGACACCGCCACGGCCAGGGCCGTACAAGCCGTTGCGAGACATGACGATCGCCGAGGCGCTGGCCCCGGATCCGCCGACCGGGCCAGCCAACACCAATCCCGCGGTGGTGATCGGCGGCGGGATCATGCCCGCACCGCTGCTGGCCGCCAAAGTCGCTAACAACGCAACGATCCGGCCGCTGATTCACCCGGGGGATGCGCCGCCGGAGCCACGCTACGTGCCATCACGCCAGTTGGCCGACTTCGTCCGCTGTCGCGATCTGACGTGCCGGTTCCCAGGGTGTGACGAGCCGGCCTATCACTGCGACTTGGACCACACCGTCGCCTATCCGGTCGGGCCGACATGCGCATCGAATCTGAAGTGCCTGTGCCGAAAACACCACCTGCTCAAAACATTTTGTGGTTGGTTGGATCGACAATCACCCGACGGCATGGTCATCTGGACCGCGCCCAGTGGGCAGACCTACACCACCTATCCGGGTAGTCGGCTGCTGTTCCCTGCCCTGTGCCGACCCACCGCGCCCGTCAGCGCACCGGCAGTCGTCGCCGTAGAACCCAACCGCGGGCTGATGATGCCGCGCCGCAAGAACACTCGAGCCCAAGACCGCGCCAAACGCATCGAAGCCGAACGCAAACTCAACGACGCCTACGTCGCCGAACGCAACAGGCCGCCGCCGTTCTAACGGTTTTCGTAGAACTACGGGTGGTACGGCACCCCGACCGCGCGGAACACATACTCGGGCGGCACATCGAAGGCCAGGGATCGACGCGGCAGCCGCATCAGGACATCCTCGGGGATGGCGTCCTTGTAGTGCAGCGAGAGATGCCCCGTGCAGCGGGGGTCGACCTCGGCGACGTTGACGTCGAGCACGAGACCGGTCGCGGAGAGCTCGGCCTTGACGGCGCCCTCCTGCGGTGCGTCCCAGCGCTGATCAATGGTGCGGCCCGCCAACTTCGGCACCGACGACAACGTCCCGAGCACCCGCTGATTGGTCAGCACCAGCGAGCCCACGTAACTCGAGATGCTGCCCGCCGACCGCATGCCGGGCACCCGACCGGTGAATCGGCGTGTGACCGGAACGTATTCGGCCAGGTGAATGATGCCCTCGGCCTGGACTTCGGCACCCAACTCATCGGGCAGCTTGCCGATCCCTAGCAGTTTGCGCAGAAACACCGCCATGTGCAGACACCCTAACGCCACCCCGCAGCTTCGAGGCGAATACAGGTGGTACAGCTGGTGGGATGGCACCGCGAAAGAGCCGGCTGATCGTGTCGGCAGCCCTCGCCGTCGCGGTGTACGCGCTGATGTGGATCGGCTATGCGTCGCAGTGGAACTGGCTAACGACCATCGATTCGTCCTGGCTGGACGCCACGCACCGCTACGGCGTTGCGCATCCAGGCTGGGTGACCGCCTGGAATGTATTCTGCACGGTGCTCGGACCGACTGCCTTTCGCCTGCTGACCTTGGTCGTGATCCTCTTTTCGCTGGTGCGACGCAATCTTTGCGTCGCATTCTTTCTCGTAATCAGCGTCGAGCTGGCCGGCCTCATCACCGAGATCGCCAAGTACGCGGCCGACCGTCCTCGCCCCGCCACCGCGCTGGTCTCCGCGCCCTCCGCCTCGTTTCCTTCCGGACATGCCCTGGGTGTGATGGTCGGCGTGCTGGCGCTGCTGACCGTCGTCCTCCCCGTCATGCGCCGCCCGCTGCGGGCCTGGCTCGTCGCGTTCGGTTCCTTGATCGTCATTGCGATCGGCATCGGCCGCGTGGTGCTCAACGTGCACTATCCATCGGATGTGGTCGCCGGATGGGCACTCGGCTACGCGTATTTCGTCGTGTGCCTGCTGATGGTCCCGCCGTCGCGGCCCGTCACGGAATCGGACGAAACACCGGCAGCGCTCGGTACCGCGCGCTGAAGCTGGCCTTCGTGACCTCAGTCCCGACCTCCCCGTCATGCGCCAGCAGGGTCGGTCCGTCCACCGCCGTAAAGGTGAACTCGGGCACCCGCAGCTCGTGATAAAGCGGGCTGCGCTCCAGGCGGCCCAGCGCGAGCGCCGCCAGAATCCGCACCCTGCTCAACCGTCGGCCCGTTTCCAGGATCCGCACGTCGAGCAGGCCGTCGTCCATACGG
>JAVRPG010000779.1:0-2557 GCA_032162325.1 Mycobacterium sp.
GTGGCGGCCCGATCGCGGTCGGCGGTGTTTCGATCGGTGCCGCAGTGGCCGTCGCGTGGGCGCTGCGGCATCCCGAACGCGCAGTGGCCGTGCTGGCCGCGCTCCCGGCCTGGACCGGTGCACCCGACAGCGCTGCCGCCGCGCTGGCGGCACGCCACTCCGCACAACAGCTGCGCGACGACGGTCTGGCCGCGGCGACGACGCAGATGCGGGCGTCCAGCCCGCCGTGGTTAGCCGAGGAGCTGACCCGGTCATGGCGGGGCCAGTGGCCCTATCTACCCGATGCCATGGAGGAAGCGGCCGGCTATGTAGCCCCGACCCGCACGCAGCTGCAGCAGCTGGCGGCGCCGATGGGCGTCGCTGCGGCCAGCGATGATCCGATTCACCCGCTCGACGTCGGGCTGGAATGGGCGGCCGCCGCGCCGCACGCCGCGTTGCGCACAGTCACCCTGGACCAGATCGGCGCGGACCCAGCGGCGCTCGGTGCCGCCTGCATGGCCGCTCTTGACGGCGTTTAGTCGCCGGAGGTGCTGCGCAACTGCTGCATGGCCGATCCGGAGGCACTGCGGCGTGCGGTCGGTTCGGGCGGCACCTCTTTCCCCCCGGCTTCCTCCCCGGCGCCAGGGTCCGGCGGTGCGACTGCCTGTCCCTCTGCCGCACCCTGCGCGGCCGCAGCCTCACGTAGCTGTGACGCCATCGGCTCGGGCAGCTGCACCGGCAACGGCGTCCTTACCGGTAACGGAGTATCACCACGACGAATCACGGTGTCCATCAACGCTTCCCGTGCTTCATCGGTCAACGCGTCCACGCTCTCAGGCGAGCCGTTCACGACGCAGCGGATCATCCAGCGGTAACCGTCGACCCCGATGAACCGCACCACGCCAGAGGCGGTGCCGACCACCTCACGACCCCAGCGACCATCCTGGATGCTCACCGCGGCCCCGTCCTTACGCAGCGACTCGGCGAGCTCGCCGGCCACCTCACGCCACAGACCGCCGGTCTTGGGCGCTGCGTACGCGGCAACGGTGAAGCGGCCGTTGGCGGTCACTACCCACACCGCGCTCGGGATGCCGGCCTCGGTCAGCTCGACCTGCAGCTGGGCCGATGCGGGCATCGGCAGCAGCACTGAGCCGAGGTCAATGCGGCCCGCCGCAGCGGCCGAGGGATCGTCGAAATCCTCGATGTCGAACGGCCCATCCGAGTCGTCGGCGGCTTGGCCCTCGACCGGGGCTTCCGGTTCTCGGTGTGCGCCCACGAATTCCGGCTCGTCGATTGGCTGGTCTTTGGGTTTACGTCTACCGAATGCCATTAGACGCGCCGCTCCTCAACATCGCTTCGCTCTGCATCGTCGCCGGCTGTCACAAACTCGCATGTCCGCCGGAGGAGCCGTGGCCGCCGTCGCCACGGGAAGTATCGGCAAGCCCGGCCTCGTCGAACGAGGACACCTCGACCAGCTCGACCAACTCCACTCGCTGCACCAGCAATTGGGCAATGCGGTCACCGCGGCTGACGACGATCGGCACCGCGGGGTCGAGATTTATCAACGCGACCTTGATCTCACCACGGTAACCCGCGTCGATAGTGCCGGGGCTGTTGACGATCGAAAGCCCCACCCGCGCAGCTAATCCGGATCGCGGGTGCACCAACCCCACCATCCCGACCGGGATGGCGACCGCGATCCCGGTCCCCACCAGCGCGCGGTGTCCGGGCGCCAGCTCGACGTCTTCGGCGCTGTAGAGATCCACGCCGGCGTCGCCGTGGTGGGCCCGGGCGGGCAGCGGAAGCCCGGGGTCGAGACGAACAACCGCCAGACTGGTCGACACGGGGGCACAGATTACCCTTGACCGCGTGCCAGGGACGCCAGTCACGCCGCAAAGCATGCGGTATCGCGAGCGTTTGTGGGTGCCGTGGTGGTGGTGGCCACTGGGTTTCGCGCTGGCGACGATCATTGGTTTGGAAATCAACCAGGGCGTGCCGAACATCCCGCGCTGGCTTCCGTTCGTGGTGTTGTTCGTGGTGGCGGCCGGAGCGTTGCTCTGGCTGGGGCGCGTCGAGATCCGAGTCACCGCCGGCGACGGCGGAGTCGAATTATGGGCCGGCGAGGCACATCTGCCCGTCACCGTGATCGCCCGGTCCGCTGACATCCCCCGCTCGGCCAAGTCCGCCGCGCTGGGACGTCAACTCGACCCGGCGGCCTACGTGGTGCACCGAGGCTGGGTCGGTCCAATGGTGCTGGTCGTGCTGGACGACGTCGACGACCCGACGCCGTACTGGCTGGTGAGCTCGCGGCACCCAGAGCGGGTGTTGTCGGCGTTGCGCAGTTAGTCGGCGACTTCCCGACCATCCGGTCAGGCCGCGCAGTCCGTACAAATCATCACGCCGTTCTTCTCGCTGGCGAGCCGACTGCGGTGTTGCACCAGAAAGCAGCTCGAACAGGTGAACTCGTCGGCCTGCTTGGGCACCACACGCACGGACAGCTCTTCGCCAGACAAGTCGGCACCGGGGAGTTCGAAAGACTCGGCGGTCTCTGATTCGTCGACGTCAACAACCGCCGACG
>JAVRPG010000780.1:0-2512 GCA_032162325.1 Mycobacterium sp.
CCAGCCCGCGATGATAAGCAGCGGCACCAACACGGCCGTCAGCACCACCAAAGCCAGCGCGATGCCGTCGACACCGAGGATGTAGCCGGTGCCGAACGACGGGATCCACGTGTGGGATTCGACGAACTGGTACTGGTCGCCTCCTGGCTTGAATCCGACAGCGACCACCAATGTCACCCCGAGGACGGCGATCGAGATCAGCAGCGCGAGCCATTTGGCCACGGTGCGTTGCGAGGCGGGCAACAGCATGACGAGTGCCGCGCCGACCATCGGGATCGCCCACAGGACGGTGAGCCAGGGGAAGGAGGTCACCACAGCTGCACCGCCAGGATCGCGGCGGCCAGCAGGGCCGCTCCGGCCAACATCGACAAGGCATACGAGCGGACGAAACCGGTTTGCAGCTGCCGGAATCCGTCCGAGACTCGGCCGACGAGTGAGGCCAGCCGGTTCGCGGCCCCGTCCACCGCGTCGTCGTCGATCTCGACCAGACCCTCGGTGAGGAGCTGCCCGGGCCGCATGAACACCCGCTCGTTGAATGCGTCGGCGTAGAGATCCTGGCGCGCCGCCACGGTCAGTGCGGACCCGGCGGGCACCTCTTCCGGGACGAGACGCGTGCCGTACATGCGGTACGCGATCGCGATTCCCGCGGCGACGACAGCCAGTACGACGACTGTGACGACCCATGCCGGCGTCGCATGTTCGGCCTCGTGTGCGCCGACGACGGGCTCGAGCCAGTGCTGGAGCGTGCCACCGATCGCGAAGAATCCGCCCGACGCCACCGACCCGACCGCCAGCAGGATCATCGGCCACGTCATCACCCCGGGGGATTCGTGCGGATGAGCGTCATCCGCCCAACGCTTTTCGCCGAAGAACGTCATCAGCATCACGCGGGTCATGTAGAACGCGGTGATGCCTGCGCCCAGTATCGTCGCGCCACCGAGAATCAGGCCCTTGGCCCCGCCTGCGCCGAGCGCGGCCTCGATGATTCCGTCCTTGGAGAAGAAGCCGGCCAACGGCGGCACCCCGATGATCGCCAGGTAGCCAAGCCCGAACGTCGCGAAGGTGATCGGCAGAACTTTGCGCAGCCCGCCGTAGCGGCGCATGTTGACTTCGTCGTTCATGCCGTGCATGACCGACCCGGCACCGAGGAACAGGCCGGCCTTGAAGAAGCCGTGGGTGAGCAGGTGCATGATCGCGAACGCATATCCGGCGGGCCCAAGCCCGGCGGCCAGCACCATGTAGCCGATCTGCGACATCGTCGACGCGGCAGGCGCTTTCTTGATGTCGTCCTTGGCGCAGCCGACGATCGCCCCGAACAGCAGGGTCACCGCGCCGACGATGACCACGCCCAACTGTGCGTTCGGCGCGAGGTCGAACACCGGACCGGACCGCACGATCAGGTAGACGCCCGCGGTGACCATGGTGGCGGCGTGGATGAGCGCCGACACCGGCGTGGGGCCCTCCATCGCGTCCCCGAGCCAGGACTGCAGCGGCACCTGTGCCGACTTGCCGCATGCGCCCAGCAACAGCAGCAGCCCGATCGCCGTCAGCGTGCCCTCACCGAGCTGCGGGGCCGCGGCGAAGACGCCCGCGAACGAGATTGAGCCGATGTAGGCGAACATCACCATCAACGCGATGGCAAGGCCCATGTCGCCGACGCGGTTCACCACGAACGCCTTCTTGGCTGCCGTAGCGGCCGACGGCTTGTGCGACCAGAACCCGATCAGCAGGTACGACGCCAGGCCCACGCCTTCCCACCCGACGTACAGGCCGAGGTAGTTGTCGGCCAGCACCAGCAGCAGCATCGCCGCGAGAAAGAGGTTGAGGTAGGCGAAAAAACGCCTGCGGTCAGGGTCTTCGGCCATGTAGCCGATCGAATAGATGTGGATAAGCGAGCCGACGCCGGTGATCAGCAACACGAAACACATCGACAGCGCGTCCAGCTGCAGGCCAAAGTCCACATGCAGGCCGCCGACCGGCACCCACGAGAACAGAGCCTCGTGCACGACGCGGTCTTCTGCATGGCGGCCGAGCATGTCGACGAACAGCACGACGCCTGCGGCGAACGACGCGAGCGCTGCCAGGCAGCCCAACAGGTGACCCCAGCCGTCGGATCGTCTGCCCGCGAGCAGGAGAACGGCCGCACCCGCCAACGGGAGGGCAATCACCAGCCACACCAGAGTTGTCATGGCAGCCTTAGTGTTTCAGCAGACTGGCTTCGTCGACCGAAGCCGACCGGCGGGTGCGGAAGACGGTCATGATGATCGCGAGGCCGACCACCACCTCACAGGCGGCGACCACCATGGTGAAGAACGCCACCACCTGACCGTCCAGATGGCCGTGCATCCGCGAAAACGCGACGAACGCGAGGTTCGCCGCATTGAGCATCAACTCTACGCACATGAACATGACAATGGCGTTGCGGCGCAGCAGCACTCCGGCCGCGCCGATCGTGAACAACAACGCCGACAAGTACAGGTAGTTGTCAGGATTCATTCGTCGTTGCTCCTGC
>JAVRPG010000781.1:0-5151 GCA_032162325.1 Mycobacterium sp.
CCAGCACTCGGCCTGTGGACGAAATCCGATCTGTGGACAACCCGCCGCCAAGACAGAAATATGTCAGAGCCGCGTGCTAAGCGCCCCTGCCGCACGCCTACCAGCCAGCGGGGGGTGTGTTTTGGGCGCCAACCGGGACGACGCGTGCCGTTGCCCAGAGAAGCCTGGAATGCGTGGGAAGGGCGTAACGCGTAGCGCGCAACCGTCAATCTTCCCTATTTGTAACTGATTTCGAAGGAGTTACCTGATGAATCTCAAACGACTGATTGGCAGTGTCGCGATCGCCGGCGTCGTCGGCGCGTCCACCCTCGGCATCGGTACGGGAATCGCCAACGCCGCCCCGACGCAGTCGAATTCCGGAACTGCCACGGTGCAGCCCGTCGGCTGGCACGGTGGCGGCTATTGGGGGCACGGTGGCGGCTACGGGCGCGGCTGGGGGCATGGATATGGACATGACTTTCGGGGCGGATGGGGCGGGGATCGTTGGTGGCATCCTTGGCGCTGGTGAGTGGCGCTAGGCCGCGCACGGAATGGACGCGGCCAGCGACGTGCCGACGCCGGCCGGGCTGCTGACCCGCAGGTGACCACCGACCGCAGCGACGCGATCGACCAGGCCGATCAGACCGGATCCGTTCGCCAGGTCGGCGCCACCTGCTCCGTCGTCGGAGATCATCAGGTCGAGGTGCCCATCTGCGGCTTTCACGCTCACCCTCACCGCGGCCGCATGTGCATGCCGCGCCGTGTTGGTAAGCGCTTCTGCGACAACGTAATAGGCGGCGACTTCCACCCGGTCGGGTAGCCGGCCAGGAACGTCGACGTCGAGTTCGACGGGGACCATCGATCGAAACGCCAACGACCGCAGCGCGGGGCCGAGCCCGCCCTTGGACAGGATCGCGGGATGGATGCCGCGAGAGATCGCGCGCAGCTCCTCGGATACGTCGCCGAGGCCTTGGACGATCTCGGCGAGCTGTGCCTTGATCGCGTCCTGACCCGCGGGCAAGGACAGCGCGGTCATGCGGGCCTTAAGAGCAAGCGAAACCAGGCGCTGCTGCGCGCCGTCGTGCAGGTCCCGCTCCAGGCGCCTGCGGGCGTCGTCGGCAGCCGTGACGATCCGCGCCCGAGACGCGGTGAGGTCCGACTGAGCCTGCGCGTTCGCGACGGCCATGGCGACGAGCTTCGCGAAGTCTGTGAGGCGCGCCTCGGTGTCGGGGGGAAACGGTTGGGCGTGACAGGAACTCACCACCGCCACGCCCCATTGCCGGCCGTCGACGACGATGGGAGCGATCCGACCCTCGCGCAACACCCTCGCCGCGACGTTGTCACCGTCGATCCGGAAATGGTCGCCGACCGACATCGGGTGCACGCCTGATTCGTCGTGGACCGCAACCAGCACGGCGCTGCCGTCGGGTTCGAAACGAAACAGCGCGGCGTGCTCTGCGCGAAGCGCGTTAGCCAACTCCGTTGTCACGGTCGAGAACACGTCGCCGGGCGACACCCCCTGCGCCACCGCGGTCGCGACACGGCGCAGCGCGGCCTGGCGCTCTGCGGTGAGATCGGCTTCAGCCGCCCGCGCCCGCACCACCCCGGCCAGCGCGTTCGCCATCAACGTCACGACAAGGAACACGCCCAACACCACCCAGTTGCGCAGGTCGGTGGGATCGAAGGAATCGTTCGGCCAGTCACGGAAGTATCCGTAGGCCAACGCACTCAGCAGAGAAGTCACCGCGGCCAGGCCGGTTCCCCATCCAATCGCGACAACCAACGCGCCGAGTAGGTAGACCACGCCGAAGGTGTCCATCGGGGCGAGGTGCCTGAGCACCGACATCAGCAGGGTCTCGGCCGAAATCGCCGCGGCCGCGACCAACAGGCCCAGCCACATCGGCGATGCCGTCGGACGCACCAGCAACGACAACACCCGTCCACCCGTGTGCTGCCACCGGGTCTGAACGACCCCGCCGGGCCCGCGCGGGGTCACACATCCTGGTTAGCGTCCGCGGCTGCAGCGCCACTGTGGGCCTGCTGTACGGCCGCTGAGATGGCCCCGGATTAGCCGCTACCGGTAATCCGATATTGAGGCCAGCGTCGACGACGCATGCGGCAGAAGCCGCGATCGTGACAACCATGAACAACACCGCCACCACAACGGCACGTCTGCTCCGCCATGTCGTCGCGACCGTCCTGCTCGCTGCTACTGCGGTGGTGGTCTCCTGGCAGGTCCTGTTCACAGACCCCGGTATGGGGGTTAACCGGTATGCGCCGGTCGGGTCTCCGGTACCGGCATTGGGGGGCCAGCCGTGCAGACAGGCCATATGCCGCGCGTGAGAGTTGTGGGCATACAACAAGATCCGTTGCCGTCAGGAGTGCCCAATGCACAGTAGCGCCGCAACATCGCAGTTCGGGACCGTATCGCAGTTCGGGACCGTCAATTCGGATCGAGGGCTCACCGCGCGGTTCGAGCGTGACGCGATCCCCCTGCTCGACGGGTTCTACCCGCAGGCGATGAAGATGACCCGCGACCGCACCGATGCCGAAGACCTGCTGCAGGAGACCGCGGCCAAGGCGTTCGCCGGGTTTCACGGGTTCAACGACGGCACCAACCTCGGCGGCTGGTTGTACCGAATTCTGGTCAACACTCACATCAGTGGCTACCGCAAACAGCAGCGGCGGCCGGTGCAGTGGCTGACCGAGGAGATCACCGACGGTCAACTGGTCGCTGAGGCCCGTCATTCGTCGAGCGGCCTGCGCTCCGCGGAGGATCAGGTGCTTGACCTGTTGGGCGACAACGACGTCAGGGCGGCGATGGAGCAGCTGCCCGAAAATCTGCGCACCGCAGTCTATTACGCCGATATCGAGGGCCGCCGATTCAAGGAGATCGCCGAGCTGACCGGCGCCCCGATCGGGACGGTGATGTCGCGGCTGCATCGCGGGCGGCATCGGCTGCGGTCCCTGCTGGCCGACGTCGCCAGGGACCGCGGCTACGGCTTGACCAAGGTCGCCTAGCGGGGCGGATCACCGCGCCAGGAAAAGCTGTTGACGTACTTGCCCATGTCCAAAGCGATCTGAAGATTGGCCCCCGACGGCTTCCCGCTGCCGGAGTCCGGGCCGAACTGGCGAAACGGGCCGACCGCGGCGGCGATGAGTGCGAGGTCGTTTTTCACCGCGACCATCACCATCACCCGCATCTTCATGTAGCTGCTGTTGGAGCCCTGCGGCCAGCAGTCGGCGGCCTCGCCGTATCCGGGGTGGTACCCGACCATCGCATTGGGGATCAAATAGGCAGTGCGGGTGTCCGGAAAGGTTTGCTTGATCAAGGCCTTTGCGATCTGCTCAGGCGACCGGTTGGCGGCGGGCTGACTGAACAACTGCATCGTGCCACCGTCCCCGGCAAGCAGATCCGCCGTTATCCCGTTGGGCTTGGTGGTGACTTTGTATGCCGCGCCCTCGGTCGGATAGGACACGGCGAACGAGCCGTCGGGCGCGGTGAACCGCGGATTGATCTCCACCGGCATGCCGGTCGGCGGGCGCCCGCATTCCGGCGGGCACGCGTAGCGCACCGGTGGCTTGGTGATCATCGCCGTCAATCCGACCAGCGCCAGGGCAATCACCGCGATCGCGCTGAACCAGATCAGTAGCACGCGGGCGCGCGACGTGCGCACCGGTGAAGCGCTGTAGGTACCTCGCGGCACGGCATAGCCAGGGAAATAGGTGGGTGTCGGCGTGCTCATGACCCGTCGGACTCCTGATCGCTGCGCACCGGGCGCAGGTCACGTCGTGCCGTGCGCGACGAGCGCGATGACGCCCGCGTCGCGACGCCGCAGGCGGGACAGAACGCCATATCGGGAACGACATGTCCGCAGTGCGGGCACAACAACGGCTCGTCGGACTGTATCTCGTCGTGCGCTTCGTGCAGCAGCGCCAGGTGCAGCCCGACGCGCAGCAGAAACAGCGCCACCACTGCCAAGGCCAGGTACAACACCAACATCAGCACCTGCGGGAAGCGCGCGACGTCGATCAGGCCCAGACCCAGGTACAGGGCCAACACCGCCACCGCGAACGACACCAGGAGCGCGCGCACGAGGCCGGGATGCTGCTTCTCCTTGCTCGGCGGACGGGTGAACCACAGTGCGGCACCGATCAACCCGCCTGCCGCCGCGGCGGTGAGCGGCACCGCCACTCCCCTGATGCCTGCCTCCACGATCAGACTCTCCATCGGGCGCTTGCTCACCATGCCGGTGCCGAACTGCGGGGCCAACCGTGTCAGCGTCGCGGCCGCAGTGAAACTCAGCGCGCCGAGAGCTCCAATCATGAAGCCGTCCAACGCTTCCCGTGTGGGCGGCCGCAGCAGCCGAACGATCACCGCCGGCATCAGCATCAGGACCACCCCGCCCAGCGGGATGGCGATACCCATCTGCAGCATGCGGGCACCAACAGCCCCTGCGCCCAATGCGATTCCGTATGACCGGGCAACCACCGCGCCCGTCAGCAGCACCCATCCGACACCCAGCCCTATGCCCAGCGCCGCGGTGAGCGCCCATGTGCGGGTTGGGATGTCGCGGAACGCGTCGGACTCACGCAGATAGAGCAGGAACAGGAACGGGAAGCCTAGCGCGGCGACCGTGACGAGCGCGGCGGGCAACCGCAGCAGCGCGAACGCGACCAGCGACGCGAGCACCACCGCAAGCCCCACGCGGAACACGGTGCGTGATCTCGGTGGCAGGTGGGGGAACAGCGAGCTCGCCAACGACGGCTGCAGCAGGTGTTCGCCCGGCGCGGCGCCGAAGTCGCGGATGCGCAGCCAGTCGGGGCCTTCCCCACTCCGTGGAGTGAGGTGGCAGCCGCACAGTCCGCAATACTCGCCGGCGGGAACGTCGGTCTGGCACACCCGGCACTCGGCGGTCGGCACGGCCTGGTCGCTCGGTTCGGGTCCGGCGCTCATCGGGTGGCCTTCTGAAGTACGAGAACGTTGCGGACCAGGTTGTCCACGTCGGGCGTGCCAAGACCGGTGACCAGGTCGTAGCCGGGCCCGGCGTCGGCGACCGCGTTGCCTCCGAGCGTGATGTCACGGAAGCCCGGCAGCGGCGCACCCGCGGCAATGCGATACAGCATCGGGTTCAGGTCGCCCAGTGCCCGGCCACCGTTGTTGATCAGGTA
>JAVRPG010000782.1:0-12646 GCA_032162325.1 Mycobacterium sp.
GAGACAGATGACCGCGCCATGGCAGGACCCTCCGCTGACAGTCGGCACGGCGCGGGCCCGGCGCCCGTGAAGTCGCCGGAGCAGCCGCACCACAGCGGCGAGGACCTCCGCAGGAGGATGTAGCGGACTCAGTCGGCCTGCGGCCGGGTCTGCGCCGGCTGTTCGCGTTCCGCACGCGGCAGTTGGGGTGCGCGGCCCGTGTTCGCCGATTCTCCGGGCGCGGCCTTGTCGCGCGAGTCTTGTTGGGGCGCAGTCGGATCAGCTTGACCGGTGCCCTTTGCGTCGACGGCCTTCTCGGCCGACTGGCTCGCCTGCTGGACAGCCTGTTGGACGCCCTGCATAACCTGCTGAGGGAGTTGCTGCAGGGGCTGAGCGAGGGCCTGCAGTGGAGCACCCGCTGCCTGGGCCATCTGGCCGACTTGCTGCCCGACCTGTCCGAGCTGACCGAGCATCTGGCCCATCACGTCGCCGCCGCCCGCCCCTGCGGCCGGTGCGCCTGCGGCAGTGCCGCCAGCCGCTGCCTGGCTTCCCGGCGCGCCGGGTCCGCCGGGAGCGTTAGCGCCTTCCAGCGCCTCGGCCGCGGCTTTCAGCGTGGCTGCGCCCTTCTGGTCGCCCTGCTCGTACATCTGGGCGGCCTTCTGCAGTAACTCGGAGATCGTGCTGCCGGAGGTCGCGGTGGTTTGCATGGTGCCCTGGCGACTACCCAGGACGGTGCTCAACGCGGTACTCACCGCCGAAGCGATTGCGCCATGGCTGGTCTGCACACCGGCCGCCTCGGGCGCCGCCGTACCCATCAGCTGTGACAGGCCGGCCACCACCTCGTCGTGAATCTGCGAATAGGACCGCACGCCGTCGGGCTGTACGTATAACGGGTCGCTGCTCATGGTGCTCCAGTGTGCTCAGTTGGCTCCCGCGACAGCGCGATACGTGTCGTAGAAGTCATGGCTGATAAATGATTCGACGTTGTTTCGGTTCGTGAGGTAGGTGCGGAGGCTGTCGTCGTATCCCGCAACGGCATCAGCGCCAAGCTTCCCGCTGATCTCGGTCGGCGACATCAACGTGCCGCCGGAAAAGTACTCCGCCGGAATGCCCGAATTCGGATCGGACGACAGAAGTGCCTTGGCGAGTAGAAAATTCGCTTGGCTCGCCTCCTCGAGCGGGGGGCGCACCTTGATTCCGGACTGGCTGGACGCCGCCTGGAGAAGTCCAAGGAGCCTTCCGGCCGTAACCGGGCCCTCATCGAACCGACGCGACGGGTCGACGACGCCGCTTGCGAAACGGCTGAAGTACGTATCCAGCTGCTTATAGGCGGCGTCGGCGAAGGCGGTCGCCGCCTGCCGGTCGGTATTCAGCACGACTAGTGCGCTCCGCGCACTAACCAACGCGGACGAGCAATCCTTGCCGAGCGACTCGAAGCCGCGAACATCGCCGGAGTAGCACGCCAACGCGCCCTGAAAAGGAACGAGGGCAGCGGAATACGCCTGGACAAGTTGCGGGTTGAGGTTGCCCGCGGTCGTGTGATCAAGACCGAACCATCCGGTGGAGATGTCGAGCAGTTGTGAGCTGTGACCGCTGAGGAAAGACGCCAATGCGTGCGCGGCTTCACCGGCCCGAGTGGACGTCGCCGGATCCGACGACGCCGCGTCGCGGGCTATCCACGCGAAGATCTCGCCGGCTCGTGCGCCGTCATCGGGCCAGTCGTGCGTGGTGATGTTGGACAGGTAGTCCTGCCCCTGCGGCCCGAGGAGTGCGTCGTGAACGGCGATCGGGTCGTCGGGTGCCGGCAATGTCGGATCCGACGACGCGCAGGCGGCGGAGAACAGCAATGCCAAGCAAAAGACAAGCGAGATTCTTCGCAAATTGAATGCCACGACGAACGCCTACTCGTTCCCTGACGCGTTGTGATAGTAGGTGTTGAATCCGTTGTCGATGAGTTCCAGCGCGTTACGAGTGTGCAGATAAGTTCGCAAGCTGTCGTAGTAGCTGTCGATCTGGTCGGACGGAATGTCATGGGGCGGCTTGAGTTTGTCGCCGTTCATGTACTCCTGCGGCATCCCGGAATTCGGGTCGTCCGCGACCAAGTCCTGCGCAGTGGCGTAATACGTCTGGTTCAAGCCGTCCACCAGGCTATGGACCGGGAAATTCGCCGGAGTGCCACCGGGCGGCGCCTCTGGAGGTGCACCGATCAACCCTTCGACGACGGCGTCCTTGCCCATCGCATCGATGAATCCCCCAATAACAGGGCTTTGTTCGGTCCCAAGGCTGAACATGAAGTCGAGAGCATTCTTCTTCATGTTGTAGGCGTCCGCGGCGCTCGACTGCGTGTGGTGCGCGCGGTAGCCGCTCTCGACGTCTGCGCCGCCGTCGATCAGACCCGCAAGCGTGCCAGCCATGCGGATGTCGCCACGGTGCGGATTGGCAGGGTCGTTGACGGAGCCGTCCGCTGTCGCGCTGGCGAAGTCCTTCTCGAACCCGAGCACGTTTTGGTATGCCTGCGCATTGAACATCTTGGCCGCGGTGGGGTCGGAGTCGATGGCCGCGAATAGATCTCGTGTCCGGGACATGTCGCTTGAGGTGTTCTCCAAGGCGTGGAAGCCGTGGGTGCCGTCGTAATCGCCGACCATGGCGCGTTGGAACGGCTCTAAGGCACTGGCGTATCCACGGACCAGATCGGGGTTCTGCTCACCGATCGTCGTGTGGCCCGGGTTGAGGCCTCCAGGGTGTGTCTGGATGTCGAGCAGCGACTTGCCGTTGTCGCCAAGGTAATTCGCCAGCGCCTGTCCCGTTTCACCCGCCCGGGTCTGCATCATCTCGCTGTTGTTCGGGCTGGCACCGTCATGCACCCAGTTGGTCAGAGTGGTGGCCGCCGCCCCGTTGTCGGCCCAATCGTGGACGCTCATGTTCTTCAGTAACGTCTGGCCATCGGCACCTGTGAGAATGTCGTGATCGGCGATGGTGTCACGGCCTGCCGCGCGGAAGATGTCCTGCACGGTCGGATCGTGGGACTCCTGGTTAGACGCCACCATCCCGGGGTTGGTCTTCTGAATTTCCTCGCCGTTCAGAATCTCCGAACCGCGATCGAGCAACGCCTGGTCAAGGTAGGTGCCCTGTTGCATCGACGGGCTGCCATCCCCCACTATCCCGGCCAGCTTGTGCAGACCGTCTTCGGTCGGGTATTCCGTTATCTGCATTGGGAAGCCGCTGTCGAGTTTCCACTCGGTTTTGGCAGCGGGCTGACTCAACACGTCCTTGATCGACGTCGGCAGTTGATCGCCGCTTCCGCCCCGCGACGTCTCAGTCAACGAGCCGGGAGCTCCGACTTCGAGCGGCACCTTGGCGTACTGGAACTTGTCGCTGCTCATCATTTGCAACGAATCGCTGATCAGGTTCTTGTCGCTGCCCAGACGTTCCTGTGCGGTGTGGATGTCGTCGATCGACGTACCGTGCATCTGCGCCTGCATCTGACCCAGGATCTGCCTCTGCCGTCCGCTCAGCTCAACCTGCCGCTCCGCGTCGTAGGCCGCCTGCTGTTGCGGCGTCAGCGTGAGTCCCGCCCGCACACGGGCCAGTTCCTCGGGCGACGCCTTGCCTGCCAGAACCTGGTGCACGTCGTGCTCGGCCTGTTTTGGGTCGACGGGCGGCGGCACGTCTTCGCCCGGTCCTTTCTCCGGCAAGCCGCCAAATTTCTGATTCCCGAGCGCTTCGAATTCGCCACCGATGCCGCGGATTTGGCCGCCGATCTTGTTCAGGTCGGCGTTGGACTTGGTGATGATGCCGGTGAGCTCGCTGAGTCCCTTCTGGACGATCGGCATCAGCATCTGTTCGCGGTTCTTCCCGGGCGGCACCGAGGCCGCCGCGTCCATGACCCATTGCCGCACAGTGTCGAGATTTCGGCGGCCCGCCGCGACCACCTGCGCCGACTGATCCACCGAAGCGCTCAAGCTTTGGTCCAGCCGCGCCATCTGCCCCAGCACGCGACCGTGCTCCTGGTTAGCAGTGCCGTACGCGCTGGATGCCGTGCCCGTCCAGCGCCCACCGGGCGCTGCGGAGTTCACCGCGTTCTGGAGCTCGCTCAGCTTGCCGCTGC
Source organism: Mycobacterium sp. (assembly GCA_032162325.1). GTDB lineage: Bacteria > Actinomycetota > Actinomycetes > Mycobacteriales > Mycobacteriaceae > Mycobacterium. Next base: position 4,088 of record JAVRPG010000782.1, read on the forward strand.
TGTCGTACTGGGCGCCTGTCTGCGGCGTGCCTTCGCCGAACGTGGAGCGCGCGTTCGACCACGTCGACAAGAACGCGTCCAGCACGCTCATACGGCACCTTTCTGCTGAGTCGTTCAGCTAACAATCCTAGGGCTGGCCAGCCGCGGTCCTCTGCAGCAATTCTTGGTTTCGGCTAGCACCGGACCAAGAGTGGTGTCGGGCTTCATCGACAAGTTCTTCCCCGCTAATTCAGAAAAACGATTGCGGGAGTCGATACCCGCTACGGCGGGTAGGGCAGGCACCCACCAGCAGGCCAGCGCGACAGAGCGTCTCCCTGACTTCTTGAAATGGGTGGCTATAGCGAACGCGATAATCGTTATCAGGCCGAGGAAAACCGCGGTCGCGATGATCATGTGCTGCATCGGAACAATGACGGTTAGAGCGGTTATACCGGCGAGCCAGAAAACATGGCCTGCTGCCATGCCAATTAGCACCGCCGCCGCTCGTTCGATCACCGCTTCGCCGTCACCCGCGCGCTCGCGCCGCGGCATCGGCGGCTGACCGCTTCAGTCCAATCGCGTCCAACCGCGCCGCCACATCGTTCAGCGCAGCAGCATCCCGTGAGACCACCGCGCGGGCGTGATCCAGTGCCAATTGGCCGAAGGGACAATCAATCTCGGCGCCAACCCGCGCGATGGCGTCGGCCGCCCGGATGTCGCCAAGCCGAGCCGCATCGTGCAGCGCCCGCAACGCGACCGCCGACTGACCGCCACGCTCGGCGCTGCGCGCGGCCTCGCGGGCGGCCGCTACCGCGGCATGGTTGTCGCGCCGCGCCGACATCGTCCACGCGCGCGCCAGCGCAAGCTCCGGCGCGAACAGCATTGACTTCAACCCATGACGAGATTCCGCCCGCGACAAGATCTTTCCCGCCTCGGCCGTCTCACCCAGTTGCCCCAGCGCCTGCGCCAACAGCATCCACGCAAGCGGCCCCCACGAGTATCCGGTCGGCGCCAGCGCCGCCGCGGCGCCACGCAACAGCGACACCGCCGCCTCGAGTTCGCCCTTGGCGATCAGCACATCGGCCACCAACACCTCACCGATCGCGCGGCCCGGCTGCTGCATCTGGGCAAAGTCGGTGAGCTGCTGGCCTAGCGCCTGGGCGCGGTCCAGCTCGCCTGCCATCAGCAGCGTCGTCGTCTGACCGAACCCGCTGGTGAAGCGCAACAGCCCGGGATGCCCGGCGGCGATTGCCCGCTCGGCCAGTGCATCGACCTCACCGAACTGGCCCATCCGGGCCGTGCTCAGCGCCGCTGCGGCCGCCGCCCATCCAATCGCGGTGTCGTCGGCTGCCGGCGACGCCAGCACCTCATCGGCGATCTGCTTGGCGCGGCTGGGGTTGCCTGCGTTCATCGCGAACGTCGCCGACAGCGCGTCGAGCGTGGTCTGGGCGGCCGGGGAGGACACCCTGCCACGCATCGTCCGCAGGAACGCGGTCGCCCGCTCCGGTTCACTCAGCATCCAGAACTGGTTGGCCGCGCGCGGCAGCGCCCACGCCATCAACTCGGTCTCGGACAGCGTCGACGGATCCACGTCGACGAGCACGGCATCGGCCTCCCGGCCACGGCCCTGCCACGCAAGCGCATAGGCCAGGGTCAGCCGCGTCGCCAGGTCTGGCGACCGATCGACCGCGGCCCGACCCAACCGGTCGCTGAGTTCGAGGTCGCCGAGCCGCAGCGACTCCTCGGCCGCCGCGGCCAGGTCCGCCGCAGGCAGCGGGCTGTCGCTGTCCAGGGAAAGCACCGCAAGCCGCAGCCGGTCCACCACGCCGCGGCGCGACGAGGCGGCCAACCGATCCACCAGCTCGGTGCGCAGCCGGCGCAGGTCGGGTCCGCCCAGCGCGTCGCGAACGGCGTCGATGAACAGCGGGTGCGCCGGACGGACGCGGTCCTCGTCGATGACGATGGCGCCGGCCGCTTCCGCGTCGGTGACGCCCTCGCGCCCCGCCAGCGCCGACAGGTCGTCGAGCGACAACGGGTCCCCGACAGCCAGATACTCGAGCACCCGGTGCGCCAGGCCCGGCAGCGCCGCGACGAACTCCTCGACCAGCGTCGCCAGCCGGCCGTCGTCGTGGCCGTGCGGCTCGACATTGATCCGCGCCAGCAGGTCATCACGCCACAGCGCCGAAATCTCGTCGGCCACAAACCCGTTCGGCGCGACCGTGACGATCAGCTTCGCCGCGCCACTGACCGCCAATTGGTAGACCAGCGCCGCGGACAGCTTGTCCAGCAGGTGCGCGTCGTCAACGACCAGCAGCCTGCCGTCGCCCAGCGACTCCCGCGCGTCGCGCAGCACGGCCGCCGTCTTACCCGTGCTCGGCACGTCGATCAGCTGGCTGAAGGCGGAGAACGGAACCGCAGGCGCCGTCGCGGTAACCCAGTCGACTCGACGGAACTGCGACGCGAACCGGTCTGCCGCCGTGCGTGCCAGCCACGTCTTGCCGACACCCGCAGAACCGATGAGCACCACTCCGGCCCGGTCGCGGACACCCGTTTCGAGCAGCTCCAGCGCCGGTTCGTGCGGCGCGGTCACCCACTCAACAGGCACCGCCGGAGTCTATGGCTACGTTGTCCATGTGTCCCCAGAACCCGACCGCGAATGGGCGGTCTGTGTGTACTGCGCCTCCGGGCCAACGCATCCCGAGCTGTTGTCGTTGGCCGTTCGTGTCGGAGAAGCGATCGCCGAGCGTGGCTGGACGCTCGTGTCCGGCGGCGGAAACGTCTCGGCGATGGGCGCGCTGGCGGCCGCCGCCCGCGCCCGCGGCGGCCGAACCGTCGGCGTCATCCCCAAGGCGCTGGTGCACCGGGAGGTCGCCGACACCGAGGCCGACGAGCTCGTCGTCACCGACACCATGCGCGAGCGTAAGCAGGTGATGGAGGACCGCGCCGACGCGTTCATCGCGCTGCCGGGCGGCATCGGCACGCTCGAGGAGTTCTTCGAAGCCTGGACCGCGGGCTACTTGGGTATGCATGACAAGCCGGTGGTCATGCTCGACCCGATCGGGCACTACGACGGCCTGCTGGCCTGGTTGTACGGGCTGGTCGACAGCGGTTACGTCGCCCAAAGCGCGCTGGACCGGTTGGTCGTGGTCGACGAGGTCGATGCGGCGATGGCGGTGTGCGCACCGAGCCAGTAACAGCGGTCACTAGGGTGTTGCGCACATAGAACATCGGAGGGGACGCACCGCATGACCACCCGAAGACGACCGCGAGTGAGGATCGCAGCGAGGAACGAGCGAGGACCGGAGCGAGTGGGAGTCGAGGAATGACCGACGAGAAATCTGGTACCCGCAGCAGCGTCGGGCTGCTCGACATCGTCACCCATGTGCCCGGGCTTCTGCTGGATGCGCCGACCATCCTGCGCGGCGTGATCACCGGATTCGGGGCCAGGCCGTCGGCCAAAACCTCCATCGGCAAGGTGTTCCAGGACCGCGCGGCCCGCCACGCCGACAAGGTGTTCATCAAATTCGGCGACGAGCGGATCACCTACCGCGAGGCCAACGAGACGGCCAACCGCTACGCCGCGGTGCTGGCGGCGCGGGGCGTCGGGCATGGCGATGTCGTCGGCATCATGCTGCGCAACTCGCCGCAGTCGGTGCTGCTCATGCTGGCCACGGTCAAATGCGGCGCGATCGCGGGAATGCTGAATTACCACCAGCGTGGCGACGTACTCAAGTACAGCTTCGGGCTGCTCGGCGCGAAGGCCGTCGTCGCCGAGACCGACTTCATCGAACCGATCAACGACAGCGGCGCGGACACCACCGGGCTGATGACCGTCGACGAACTGCAGCGACTGGCCGCGACCGCCCCGACCGGAAATCCGGCGACGACGGCGGCGGTGCTGGCCAAGGACAGGGCCTTCTACATCTTCACGTCGGGCACCACCGGCATGCCGAAAGCCAGCGTGATGACGCACTACCGATGGCTGCGGGCCCTGGCCGGGTTCGGCGGTCTCGGCATGCGGTTGACCAGCAACGACACCCTGTACTGCTGCCTGCCGATGTACCACAACAACGCATTGACGGTCGCGCTGTCGTCGGTGCTGAACTCGGGTGCGGCACTGGCGCTGGGCAAGTCGTTCTCAGCCTCGAAGTTCTGGGACGAGGTCATCCGCTACGACGCCACCGCGTTCATCTACATCGGCGAAATCTGCGCTTACCTGCTCAACCAGCCGCCCAAGCCGACCGACCGTCAGCACAAGGTGCGGGTGATCGGCGGTAACGGGCTGCGCCCGGCGATCTGGGATGAGTTCACCAATCGGTTCGGCATCGAACGCGTCTGTGAGTTCTACGCGGCCAGTGAGGGCAACACCGCGTTCGTCAACTTCCTGAACCTCGACAAGACCACCGGGATCTGCCCGACGCCGGTGGCGTTCGTCGAGTACGACGCCGACAGCGGCGACCCGGTGCGCGGCGACGACGGCCGCGTGCGCAAGGTGCGCAACGGCGAGCCAGGGCTGCTGCTGTCCAAGGTCAGCAACTTCCAGCCGTTCGACGGCTACACCGACAAGAATGCCAGCGAAAAGAAGTTGGTGCGCAACGCTTTTCGCGACGGCGACGTCTGGTTCAACACGGGCGACCTGATGCGTTCGCAGGGCTTCGGGCATGCGGCGTTCACCGACCGGCTCGGCGACACCTTCCGATGGAAGGGCGAAAACGTCGCGACCACCGAGGTCGAGGCCGCGATATCCACCGACCCGCAGGTCGAGGAGGCAACGGTGTTCGGCGTCGAGGTGCCGGGCACCGGCGGCCGGGCAGGCATGGTGGCCGTCCAACTCAAGGAGGGCGAGGAGTTCGACGGCAAGGCGCTGGCCGAGGCGGCCTACGAGCGACTGCCCGGCTACGCCGTGCCGCTGTTCGCCCGCGTCGTCGGGGAGCTCGCACACACGTCGACCTTCAAGAGCCAGAAGGTCGACCTACGCAAGGAGGGCTACAGCGCGGACGTCGACGACCCGATCTACGTGCTGGCCGGCCGCGACGAGGGCTACGTGCCGTTCTACGACGAGTACCCCGACGAGGTGAAGGCGGGCAAGCGGCCGAAATAGGCGCGCGCTACGCCGACATCGCGGTTGGTGATGTCCGTTAGCGGCTTCTATTGCCGAGATCGACATCAGGGTTGTGATCGGCCCGCCAACGCTTAGTTTCAACAGCCGTGCCGCAGAACTCGGCGCTAGGAGCCGCAAACGGCACACGGTCCGCATCTGATGTCTGCCCTCCATTGTCGGCCGCGGCAAGCCACAGCCCTGGTGGAGAAATCGCGACCCCACCGCCGACCAAGCGTGCACTCGACGCCACCAGGCACTATGGAGGGCGTGTTATCGACCTTGTGCGGCCGCCCGGTGGCCGGCGATCGCGCCCTGATCATGGCGATTGTGAACCGGACACCGGACTCGTTCTACGACCGCGGCGCCACCTTCACCGATGAGGCCGCCAAGGCGGCGGCTCACCGGGTGATCGAGGAGGGCGCCGACGTCGTCGACGTCGGGGGCGTCAAGGCCGGACCGGGCGATTCGGTCGACGTCGACGAGGAGATCGCCCGTGTCGTGCCGTTCATCGAGTGGCTGCGCGACACCTTCCCGGATCAGCTGATCAGCGTCGACACCTGGCGCTCGGCGGTGGCCAAGCAGGCCTGCGCGGCCGGTGCAGGCCTGATCAACGACACCTGGGGCGGGCATGACCCGGGCCTTGCCGAGGTCGCCGCCGAGTTCGGGGCCGGCCTGGTGTGCTCGCATACCGGCGGTGCGACGCCGCGGACACGACCGTTTCGCGTCAACTACGGCACCACGGAGCGCGGCGTCGTCGACGACGTGATCGCCGAAGTGACCGCCGCCGCCGAGCGCGCGGTGGCCGTCGGCGTGGCCCGCGACGCGGTGTTGATCGACCCGACGCACGATTTCGGCAAGAACACTTATCACGGTCTTAGTTTGTTGCGCCACGTAAAAGACCTTGTAAATACTGGATGGCCGGTCCTGATGGCACTCAGCAACAAGGACTTCGTCGGGGAAACTCTGGGTGTGGACCTGACCGAACGCCTGGAAGGCACCCTGGCGGCGACCGCTCTGGCCGCAGCCGACGGCGCCGCGATGTTCCGCGTTCACGAGGTGGGGCCCACTCGACGCGTGCTGGAAATGGTCGCGTCGATCCAGGGCGTGCGTCCGCCGACGCGCACGGTGAGGGGACTGGCATGACACTGACACCAGAATTGCCCGGCACTGACGTTGTGACGGCCCGGTGGCTGACCGACCACAGCTGGCAACGGCCGTCGTGGACGGTCGCCGAACTGGAAGCCGCCAAGGGCGGCCGCACCATCTCGGTGGTGCTGCCCGCCCTCAACGAGGAAGAAACCGTCGGCAGCGTCGTCGAGACCATCACGCCGCTGTTGGGCGGGCTCGTCGACGAGCTGATCGTGCTGGACTCCGGCTCCACCGACGACACCGAGATCAGGGCGGTTGCGGCCGGTGCGCGGGTGGTCAGCCGCGAGATCGCGCTCCCCGAGGTCGAGCCGCAACCCGGCAAGGGTGAGGTGCTGTGGCGGTCGCTGGCCGCGACCACCGGCGACATCATCGTCTTCGTCGACTCCGACCTGATCGACCCGGACCCGATGTTCGTGCCCAAGCTGGTCGGCCCGCTGCTGACCACCGAGGGCGTGCACCTGGTCAAGGGCTTCTACCGGCGGCCGCTGAAGGTCAGCGGCAGCGAGGACGCCAACGGCGGCGGCCGGGTCACCGAGCTGGTCGCGCGCCCGCTGCTCGCGTCGCTGCGACCCGAACTGAGTTGCCTGATGCAGCCGCTGGGCGGCGAATACGCCGGCACCCGCGAGCTGTTGACTTCGCTGCCGTTCGCCCCGGGGTACGGCGTGGAGATCGGGCTGTTGATCGACACCTACGACCGGCTGGGCCTGGACGCCATCGCCCAGGTGAACCTCGGCGTGCGCACACACCGCAACCGGCCGCTGACCGAACTCGCATCGATGAGCCGCCAGGTCATCGCCACCCTGCTGTCACGCTGTGGCGTTCCGGACTCCGGGGTGGCGCTGACGCAGTTCTTCGCCGACGGCGACGACTACACCCCGCGCATCTCCTCGGTGTCGCTGGAAGACCGCCCGCCGATGATCACGCTGCGCCCGCGCGGATAGCAGCTATTACCGTCCTGGTATGCAGGCGCTGCGCGCTCATACCAGGGGCGGCCCGGAGGTGCTGGGACGAGACCTGGACTCGCGACGGGAAGGACCGGACGCCGATCATCCCGTCGCACGAATGGCTGATCGCTACGGTGTCACGGTCATCTTCTTCATCGTCGCGACGGACTCCGATGAGCTCGCAAAGCTCGCCCGCCTCGTCGACGCCTGGGGGCTTCGGGTGACCATCGCCCGGACATTTCCGCTGGCCGATGGGCGCGCCGCCTACGCAGCCGCTCCGCGCCCAACCGAAAACCGGGCAAGAACCGTCCTGACCGTCCGCCGCTGACGCGTACTGTCGGGGCCTTCGGGCAGTATCGAGAGCGTGACCTTGGTTCTGCTGTATCTGGTAGTGCTGACCCTGGTGGCTATCGTGCTGTTCGGGCTCGGCAGCGTGTTGTTCGGCCGCGGTGAGCCGTTACCGCCGCTGCCGCGCGCCACCACCGCCACCGTGTTGCCTGCCTCCGGCGTCACCGGCGCCGACGTCGACTCCGTCAAGTTCACCCAGACGCTGCGCGGCTACAAGACCAGCGAGGTCGACTGGGTGCTCGACAGACTCGGCCAGGAGCTCGACCTGCTGCGCGGCCAGCTCGCCGCGGTGCGCGCGGCCCACGGCATCGACGACGACACCGAGAATGCCGACGAGCCGGTCGAAGGTTGCCCGCACGCGCTGCACTCCGATGGCAAGGACGACTCGTGACCGTCGAAGACGACGGCCGCACCCGCTGCGGTTGGATCGACCAAACACGTTTGGCGCCAACCGATTTCGTCCTCTACCGGGACTATCACGACACCGAGTGGGGGCAGCCACTGCGGGAATCCGCAGCGCTGTTCGAGCGGATCAGCCTGGAGGCGTTCCAGAGTGGCCTGTCGTGGCTGATCATTCTGCGCAAGAGGGAGAACTTCCGCCGCGCGTTCCACGGGTTCGATATCGAACGCATCACGCGCTACACCAAACGCGACATCGATCGGCTGATGGCCGACACCGGCATCGTGCGTAACCGCGCGAAGATCGAGGCCACCATCGCCAACGCGCGTGCCGTTGCCGACCTCGACGTCGATCTCGGTGAGTTGCTGTGGTCGTTCGCGCCGCTGCCGAGACCACGGCCCGCCGATCTGTCCCAGGTTCCCGCGGTGAGTCCCGAATCGACCGCGATGGCCAAGGAATTGAAGCGCCGCGGCTTCCGATTCGTCGGCCCGACGACGGCCTACGCGTTGATGCAGGCCACCGGAATGGTCGACGACCACACCGCGGACTGCTGGGTTCCGTTGGTCGCTGACGCGCCGTCGCGGCGGCCTTAGCGGGGTCTTTGCACACCGAACGCCGCGGATAGGGAACAATAGGGG
>JAVRPG010000783.1:0-2766 GCA_032162325.1 Mycobacterium sp.
GGGTGAACATCGCGATCGAGATCACCCGCACGTCATGAGCGACCGGCGGCAGGATCATCGACTCCACCTGGGTGGGCCGGTCGGTGGTGCCCATCATCCGCGGCACCGAGTGGCCGTAGATGTCGGCGTCGAGCACGCCCACCGACAGCCCGCGCGCGGCCATCGCTGCGGCCAGGTTGACCGTGACGCTGGACTTGCCGACGCCGCCCTTGCCGGAGGCGACGGCGTACACCCGGGTCAGCGAGCCCGGCTGGGCGAACGGGATGACCGGCTCGCGGGCGTCGCCGCGCAGCTGCTTGCGCAGTTCGGTGCGCTGCTCGTCGTTCATCACGTCGAGGCTGACCTTGACGGCTCCGGTGCCGGGGACGTCGGCGACGACGTGGCTGACGCGCTCGGAGATCTCGGTCTTCTTCGGGCAGGCCGAGGTGGTCAGGTAGACCTCGACGTGCACGCCGTCCTCGGCGTCGACGGTGACGTTCTTGACCATGCCGAGCTCGGTGATCGGCCGTCGCAGCTCGGGGTCGATCACCTTGGCCAGCGCGCCGCGGACCGCGGATTCCAGCTCCGGGCGGGGTGGCGGGAGAGAGCCAGTGGGAGTTTCGGACATCACCGCCGAGTCTAGGCCGACTCGACGGTTGTTCTTTACCTGCCGTCAGGCGGGCGGGCCGGGCGCCGGTCCCGGAGCTGGGCCTGCCGCAGGCGGGAGGACGCCGGCGGGCTCGTCGGCCGGTGCCGGTGCGAGCGGACCGGCAGGCGGTCCCTGCGGCATCAACATCTGCGCATCGCCTGGCGCTGCAGGCAGTGCTACCGGAGCCGGCGCCGCGGGGGGCACCGTGATGCAGAACACCGCGCATTCGGGCGGCCGCTGCGGCTGCTGTGCCGGCTGCTGCATCCACGGCGGCAGCCACGGCGGAGTCGCCGGCTGCTCCGGCTGGGGCGCCTGAGACACAAAGGCCGGGGCGGGGCCGGGCAGCGGGCCGAGGGTCTGACCTGGGTAGACGGGGATCTGGCTTGCGACGTCGCCGCGCCCCATCAGCGGCATCAGCGCCAACGGGTCGGTGGCGGGCAGCCCGAGCGCGTTCAGCGGCAGACCCGGGCCGAGGCCTTCGTACTGGTCGAGGTGCGCGTCGCCGAGCGCCGGGATGGGCCCCGTGATCGGCGGCAGATCCACCGGCACCACACCGGTCGCGTATGCGGCGGCCCAGCCCAGCACGTTGCGGGCGTAGGCGACGGAGTTGTTGTAGCGCAGAATCGCGGCCATCACCTGGCTCGGATCGCGCAGGTTCAGCCCGCCGCTGCAAAGGTAGCGGGCCGCCGCCAGCGTCGAGTCGTACAGGTTCTGCACATCGGCTTTGCCGTCGCCGTCGCCGTCGCTGGCGTATCGGGACCAGGTGCCGGGCAGGAATTGCATCGGGCCCATCGCGCGCGCGTACATCACTCGGTCGGCGGTGCGGTTCTGCACGATGACCTCGTTGCCTGGCAACGTGCCGTCCAGCGCGGGCCCGTAGATCGGCCGCACTGCGGTGCCGCGCGAGTCGGTGGCGCCACCGTTGGCATGCAACGATTCGATGCGTCCGATGCCCGCCAGCAGATTCCAGCTCACGCCGCAGCCAGGGTAGGCCGCCGCCATCATCCGCTCCGCGTTCCGGTACGCCGACAGCGCTATCGCTGGAATACGAAGTGTCCCAGGCGAATTCACCACGATCGCGGGCGGGGGAGCGGATACGTTCGCAGCGGCGATGTGAAACGGGGTCGGTGTCTTGGTGACCGCTACCACGGACGCGCCCGAGCGGTTGCCGGGCGACGGCTCGACTGCCGCCAGGGGCGTCACGGCCGAGTCGCGAATCGGCGCGACGGCCGATGGTGCGGACGCGCCGACGGCGCCGGCGAGGATGATGGGGGTGATTATTGCGACGCCGAAGGCAGGCTTGCGTACCGCTCGCCCTGCTCGGCGCCGCGTTGCCTCGAGGGCGGCTCGTCCCCCTATATGCACTCAACCGTCCTTGGTGTGCGGTGACTAGTGAACCAAGTCACCATACCTAGTCTCGAATCGGCCGTTGCACCATTGGCTGCAGCCGGTTCAGCCCGGCTTTTTGGCCCGCCGCTCCGAACCGTCGGACTTGCTCGCCCCGTCGCGCCCCGCCGCGGTATTCGGCTGGTGCAGCTCGGTCAACATCTCGCGCAATTCGTCTAGTTCGCGGCGCAGGTAGTCACGCGTGGCGACCTCGCCGACGGCCAGCCGCAATGCCGCCAGTTCGCGAGCCAGGTACTCGGTGTCGGCCTTGGTCTGTCCTGCGCGCCTGCGGTCCTCTTCCAACGACACCCGGTCACGGTTTTCCTGACGATTCTGCGCCAGCAGGATCAGCGGCGCCGCATACGCCGCCTGGGTGGAAAACGCGAGGTTGAGCAGGATGAACGGGTACGGGTCCCACTGCCATTTCACCGCGAAAATGTTCAGCGCGATCCAAATGACCACGAAGATGGTCTGGATGGCCAGGTAACGGCCGGTACCCAGGAATCGCGCGAACGACTCGCTGAGCCGGCCGACCGCCTCGACGTCGAAGTTGAGCACGAATCGGCGCGACGTGCGTGGGGTGTCCAGCCGCTGCCGCGCCGACAGGTCGCTCATGTCACCCCTTCAGCGCCGGACAGTTCGGGTTCTTCGCGCTCCCGCCAGTCGTCGGGCAGCAGATGGTCGAGCAGGTCGTCGACCGACACCGCACCGAGCAGGTGGCTTTCGTCGTCGACGACTGGACCGCAGACCAG
>JAVRPG010000784.1:0-3162 GCA_032162325.1 Mycobacterium sp.
CCGCGCAGACCTCGGGGTTGCTCCGGCGCGTCGCCTTCGACAGCCGCAATCCCGACGCCAAGGTACTGAGCGCCTTCCTGACCACCGTGCTACCCGGCGCGGCGACCGGTGCGCACCACCACGGCGATCAAGAGACGATCCTGTACGTGGTTGAAGGCATCGCAAGGTACCGGTGGGGCGAGCATCTGGAGCACGTCGTTGAGGCGGGTCCGGGAGACTTCGTTTTCATTCCGGCGCACACGGTGCACCAGGAGATCAACGCATCCGCCGACAGCCCGACCGTCTGGGCTGTTACCCGTTCGGGCACCGATCCGATCGTCGTGAACCTCCCGGAGTTGGACAAGTTCGCCGAGCCGGCGGCCCGCGGGTACCCCCACGCCTGATCCAGCCACGCCCTGGCACCCGTCCGCCGATGCCCGCCGGCAGGGCCAACTCTCCGCGCCGGCGTCAACGCGGCAACACCACAGAACTGAAAGGAATTCTCCTGACCACCGTGACCACCGCCGTGAATGCCACACGGCCCGGCGTCGCTGAAGACGTCTTGAATTTCATCCAGAGCGACGTCATCGTCCCGATCGGCTTCAGCGAGCCGCCCACACTGCTGCACACCATCGAAGACCACGCGAGCGAGATGAACCGGGTCCGCATCAACCAAATGGCCGAGGTACGCCATATCAGTGTGACAGTGATGTTGGCGCGCGGCTTTCTCCAATGCGGCCTGGACGCGTCGGGGCCGCCGGATCGGGGCCCCATGCGAGTAGTCGTCGATGCGGACCGCCGCGGAGCTATCCCGCACCAACGCGCTCAAAGTCTTGCCGTCCAACGACAGCCGACTGCCCGCGGGAAACAGCGCTAATTCGGTCGGAAACGTGGCACACACCGTGAGCTACGAAAGTGCCTCTGAACTGGGATTTTGTGGTGCAGCTAAGGGGAATCGAACCCCATACAGAACCTCCGTAAATAGCCTCTGAGCTGCAACGAATGTTCATTCATGTTGTTACGCCGATTCCTGGTGTCCTGCGGATATGCGTCGCCGTGTTACGCGACGCAACAGTGCTGTGGCGCCATTGCGAGCCCACTGGCGGTCCCCGGTATCCCAGACTCGATCAAGCGATCCGGCGGCTCGAGTCGGTCGACCGTTCAACCAGGAAACACCGGCGGAGTCAGGTCGGGTCACTGATTGCCGAGCATGTCCAGCGGCGTCGTGCGGTGCTCGGCGTTTGCGTGCCTTTCGGTGACGGCCCGAACAGTTTGGCCGGGAACATGTTTGACCGAAGTTCCCGGATTCTTGAGTTGCCGGGGCTTTCGGCGTGCCCACATGCAATTCCACGGTCCATCACTGTCGCCGCGCGGCGTCGACCGTGAACACCAAAGGAGGACAGGTCCGGCTCCTGGCGAGCACCACCGTCAACCGAGGCGGTACGTCACGGGCTCGATCTGACCGCCCATCGGCGATGGGATCGCCGTCGGGTGATCCGTCGGGCCCTTCGGCGAACCTGTGGCGTCACTGCTGGCCTCAGTCCATGCCCCCACCAGTCGGAATTGTGCGTACTGCCAGCGTCCAGCGGTTATCGCGTCGTCATGGACGTTTGACGACACATACCTTCCCCGCGAATGCCCTCGTGGGATGCGACCCACACCGGCACGCTGTCGGCTCGGGAATCCGCCAGCCGAGGACGGGGAATCTCATAGAATGCACGGATCAGCCATGACGTCGGCACCACCAAAATCGCGCGCAGGGTCCTGGACTCATGCGGCTGAGCAATTCGGTGATGGTGCTGGCGGCAGACGGGCCTCCCGGGCTTCTGCCGGCGCGAGAACAGATGGCGGTGTCGCTGGGTTGGCACATCATCTTGGCCTGTTTCGGGGTGGCGTTGCCGACCATGATTTTCGTGATGCACCGGCGCGGGATCGTTCGCGACGACCCTGACGCGCTACGCCTGGCCAGACGGTGGGCCAAGGTGTCGGCCGTTTTGTTCGCGATCGGAGCGGTCTCGGGAACCGTCCTGAGCTTCGAGATGGGCCTGCTGTGGCCAGGTCTGATGGGCCGCTTCGGCGACGTGCTTGGCCTGCCGTTCGCGTTGGAAGGACTGTCGTTCTTCGTCGAGGCCATCTTCTTGGGCATCTACCTCTACGGCTGGGACCGCATGCCGCCGCGGCGGCACCTGGCCATGCTCATTCCGATGGCGATGGCCGGCGTCGTCGGCACGTTCTGTGTGGTCTCGGTCAACGCCTGGATGAACGATCCCACCGGGTTCACCGTCCGCGACGGTGTCGTCACCGACATCAATCCATGGAGGGCGATGTTCAACGACTTGGTATGGCTGCAGTTCCTGCACATGTGGTTGGCCGCGTTCATGCTTGTCGGGCTGGTGGTGTCGGGGGTATACGCCGCCGGGATGCTGCGCGGCCGCACCGACGCCCATCACCGCCTCGGGTTCAGGATCCCGTTCGCCTTCGCCAGCGTCGCGGCCATCGCCCAGCCGTTCATCGGGCACGTACTGGGATTGCAGATCGGCGGCATCCAGGCGGCCAAGCTCGCCGCGTTCGAACTCGCCATGACCACCGAGCCGGCGCCCGCGCCGGAGCGACTCGGTGGTGTGCTGATCGACGGCGAAGTCCGGTGGGCGTTGCCGATTCCGTGGATCGGCTCCTTCATCGCCCGCGGCTCCTTCGGCGCGCCCGTTCCCGGGCTGGACACGGTTCCGAGATCCGACTGGCCACCGGTCAACCTCACCCACTGGTCTTTTCAGTTGATGGTAGGGATCGGCTTGCTGCTCGCGGCCGTGGTGGTGGTGTTTTGGCTGGCCCGCCGGCGCGGGCATGATCTGCTGGCCAACCGCTGGTTCCTGCGGTTCTGCGTCATCGCCGGCCCACTCGCTGTGGTAGCGCTGGAGTTGGGATGGATCAGCACCGAGGTCGGGCGCCAGCCGTGGACAGTCTGGCAGGTGTTTCGCACCACCGACGCGGCCAGCATGAGCCGCGGATTGTGGTGGAGCTACACCGGGGTGCTGATCGTCTACCTCGGCATGACTATCGGGGCGTTCGTGGTTTTGCGGTCGATGGCCCGGCGATGGCGCGCTGGGGAAGAGAACCTGCCCAGCCCGTACGGTCCCGCCGTCTCAACCGGCGCACCCGCCGGTGATAGAGCGGCCACGGAAC
>JAVRPG010000785.1:0-3538 GCA_032162325.1 Mycobacterium sp.
GACCAGGGAATCTACGAAGTCACACCGGACGGGCGAATCGTCTGGGAATGGAAGGCCGGCGATCATCTCGACGAACTCGGTTTCACTCCTGAGGGATTCGAGTACCTGCGCCGAAGCGTCGCGCGCCAACCCGACAACATCTGGGGCTACCTGGAAATCAATAGTGCCAACACGCTCGGGCCCAACCACTGGCACCGCGACGACCCCAACACGGTCTTCCGGCCCGACAACATCCTGATCAGCTCGCGCAAAGCCATCATCGCCCTGATCGAGAGAACGTCCGGAAGGATCGTCTGGCGGCTCGGACCCTACTTCGATGCCGAGCCTGGCGCCGAGCATCAACGGATCAACAGCCATGCCCTGCCGCGGCCGCTCGACCAGATCTCCGGCCAGCACAACCCTCATTTCATCGCAGACGGGCTTCCCGGGGCAGGGAACCTGCTGGTGTTCGACAATCAGGGCGGTGCGGGGTATCCGCCTGCGCCCCTTGGGATTTACGCCGGTTCACGGGTGCTGGAGATCGACCCACCCACCAAGCACATCGTGTGGCAGTACACCGCAGAGGACTCGGGCCGCCCACCGTGGACGTTCTTCAGCTCGTTCGTCAGCAACGCGCAGCGCCTGCCCAATGCGAACACGCTCATCACCGAGGGTATGCACGGCCGGATCTTCCAGGTCACCCCGTCCGGAGAGGTGGTATGGGAATACCTCACGCCGCACGAGGATTACGCGGTCGCCGGCGAACCCGAGGTCAAGGTTCCGATCGTCGACGGTGTCGATCGACCGACGCTTACCAGGATGATCTACCGGTCGCAGGCCGTACCGTTCGAATGGGTCCCGGCAGACACCCCGCGATCGCTGGATCCCGTTGATCGGCGGGCTAATTGACCTCCGCCGACTGCTCGACGGCGGTGCGGATCAGTGACCGCGCCGACCAGCACATGACGTCGGCGGCCGCTTCTTCGTCGAGGTCGAGCGCGTCGCGGGCTACGACGAGTGCTTCGATGCCACACAAGAACATCAACGCCTGAGTCAGCCGCTCCAGTTCTGCCGCAACCGCCGGATCACGTTTCGGCTGCTGCACGTCTGTGAAACGCGCGACGGGCGTATCAGCCGCGAATGCGTCTGGATGGACAGCGCCGCCATCGTCGCCCAGCTGTCCGCATGACCCAATTCGCCGGCGTGTCAGCGGCCAGGACGGCGGGTCGTGACTTCCTGAAGCATCCACCCGTTGCCATCGGGATCGCTGAACGACGCGAACGATCCGTAACTGTGGCGCTCTGGGTCCGGGCCGGGTACGCGCGCCGTGGTCCCGGCGTGGTGAAATACGCCGCCTGCGTCGTGGAAGACATCGCTGACCTGTGCGCCATGGCCGACGAGCTCGGCGCGGGCGGCCTCGATGTCGTCTACCACGAGGTACAAACCATCGGCCGAGCCGGGTGCGGCCGTGGTGATTCAGTGCCGAAGATGATCGAGCAGGGCGACCCTGGCGGGGTCAGCTGCACCACCCGACAAGTCATCACCGTCCACGAAATCGGCGTCCAGCCGCCAGCCCAACCCCACTAGAACGCCTTGGCCCGATCCACGTCGGAAACCGGCAGAACCACAACCTCAAGTCTCATTTCCACGGCTAAGGCTCCTATCCAGAAGGGCGGCAGCGACTTTCGCCAACATTGTGTTGGAAGGTGGCGAGTCGTGCCCGGGCACACGATAGTGGCGCCGGTGCAGGAGAGAGGTTAATTGACGACATACACGGCAAGTCGGGACGGTTAACGCAGCCATGCGAGACGAGCAATGCCCACTTCAGCGGCTCGTCTGGGACAATTTCCGTCCGTGACCGTCAATATTTCAACGCTTGGTAACCGGTAACGCCCCTGGTCGGCCCGTCGATAAACGCCACAACACCGGTGTTGCTCTTCTTCTCCGTACGAGATGACTTGCAAGAGCGGGCAAACTATGCTCGCTCTGGGTGAGCGCTTGACCCGCGGCGGAGACGTCCGTTCGGCGACGAGAGTGGGGCCAGAGTTGCAAACAGTGCTGGGACTGTCGATGACGTCCACCAGCGTCGGGTGGGTGCTTCTCGACCGAGAAGGCCCCGACGCCTTCACCCTCGACCACGATGCGTTCGATGTCCAGTTAGGCGCCGAGGGCACCGCACCCGACACGTCCAAGCACACAGCGGCCGCCAGGGGCGCGCAGGCGATCGCGACGGCAAGCGGCCACAAGGTGGGCTCCGTCCAGATGACATGGAGCGAGGACATCGAAGCGGACGCCACAGCCCTGCTGAAGTCGTTGGCAGACTTGGGGTTCGACAACGTTGTCCCGATACCGCTGAATCAGGCCACCCAGACTTGGGCGATCGAGGCTGGGCGTGCCAACGAGCACGACAAGACCGCTCTGTGCGTTCTTGAGCCCGGCACAGCGACGATCATGGTCATCGCAACCGGGGCCGGCTCGGTGCGCACCGCGGTGACCAATACCCGCGAGCACGCAGCGGACCTCGTTGACTGGCTGACCACGATTTTCAACAGAGACGGCTGGTTACCGGAAAGCCTGCACCTTGTCGGCTCACGCGATGATCTCGACGTGGTCACGGGTCCGATCGGTGACGCTCTGCCGATACCGGTGTTCGATTCAGTCGATACCCAACTGGCCCTTGCGCGGGGGGCGGCGTTGGCGGCGACGCACAGTCACGTCGCTGCCGGTTCCTCGCAGGTGGCCGCGACACCGCGCAGCGACCCGCGGCCGCAACGCGACCGGCCCTGGCTCGTGTCAAATGCAAAAAGGGTGACCACTTCAGCAGCCGCTGTGGCGATTGTAGGGGCGGCGCTGTCGCTCGCCGCGGGTTCGGCGCTCAATGTCGAAAACGTGTCCACGCAGACCGCAAATTCGCAGGTCGCGGATGCTTCGGTTACCTCGGCGAGCGTCCACCCAGTTTCCGCACCCGTCTCGGCGCCGTCCGCTTCACCGGTCCAAGCGCTGGCCGCCGAGCCGCCGATTGCGCCGCCTGCTCCGCCGGAAACCCCTGTTCGTCGGGCCCAGCCCCTTGCCGCCGTGGAGCCCGAACCCGCTTCCGTCCCTGTGCCCCACCAGACGGTTTCCGCTGCGCCGGTCGCGGCTCCAGCGGCACCTATTGTTCCGCCACCGACCGCAGCTATTGCTCCGCCACCGGTCGCGGCTATTGCTCCGCCGCCCGCGGCACCCCTCGCGGCACCCATTGCTCCGCCGCCCGCGGCACCCGCCGCGGCCATTGTTCCGCCGCCCGCGGCACCTATTGTTCCGCTTGTTCCGCCGCCCGCGGCACCAGCCGCGGCCATTGCTCCGCCACCCGCGGCCCCCATTGCTCTGCCACCCGCGGCACCCATTGCTCTGCCAGCCGCGGCTCCACCGACGGCTCCGCTCGCAGCTCCACCGGCACCCATGGCACCCCCGCCTGCGCCGGTCGTCCCGCCGGATCCTGCCGGTCCGCCGCCCCCGCAGGATCCCATGGCGGTCGTTTCGAACCTGCTGTTCGGCGGACTGCCCTAACTACGCGGCG
>JAVRPG010000786.1:0-3151 GCA_032162325.1 Mycobacterium sp.
TGCCGTCGCCGGGATCCTTCATGCGGTTCATGATCTCGCTGAACACCCAGCCCTTGTCGACGTCGATCGAGTACCACGTGACCGGGTAGAACGGCATCTCACTGCCGGGGAACACGTTCATCGTCGACGAGATCCACTCGCTGATCTTCTTGCGGCCCGCCATCTTGCCGTAGAGGTGTTCGGTATACGTCGCGTCCTCGGTGAACAGCTCGCCATAACGAGCCCAGTCCCACGACTTTCCGATCTCGACCACCACCTGCTGGTGATGCTGAAATGTCTCCTCGATCTCCTCGCGTGACCACTGACCCATCGGAGACTCCTTCGGCTCGCTAGTGAAACTAGAACCTGTTCTACCAAACCGAGCGGCACACCGGAGGCGTTTCAGGACACGGTCAAGGTGCGCAATTGCGGCCACATCTGATCCCACGACTGTCGTTGTCCCATCAGCAAATAAGCGTGCATGTCCTCGCCGACGTCGCCGACCGTGCGTACGTCGGCGAAGCGCGAGCGGAGCGCGCCGGGATCGCGTCCGATGTAGAGCACCGTGTCATGGTTGGCGGGCGGCGGCGGGATGATCTTCGGCTTGGAGCACGTCGGCCGCGTCTACGACCTGGCTGTGCGCGACTACGTCGCCACGTCCGGCGTGCCCATGCTGGTGGTCGACTACCGGATCGCCCCGCAGCATCCGCATCCCACACCGGTGGAGGACTGTTATGCGGCACTTCGGTGGCTCGCCGATAACGCCGCCAAGCTGGGCGTGGATCCGTCCCGCATCGGTGTGATGGGCGACAGCGCCGGTGGCGGTTTGGCGGCGGGCGTGAGCCTGCTGGCCCGCGATCGCGGCGGGCCGCCCATCGCCCAGCAGCTGTTGGTATACCCGATGCTCGACGACCGCAGCCACACACCCGACCCGCAGCTGTTGCCGTTCTTGACGTGGACCTACGACGACAACGTCACCGGCTGGGCGGCGCTGCTCGGCGACAGCGCAGGCACCGACGCGGTGTCGCCTTATGCCGCGCCCGCCCGCGTAACGGACGTGTCCGGCCTGCCCGACACCTACATCGACGTCGGCGACCTCGATATCTTCCGCGACGAGGACATCGCCTACGCGCGACGCCTGTCGGATGCGGGGGTACCGACCGAACTGCACCTGCATCCGGGGTGCCCGCACGCGTTCGAGGCGCTGGCGCGCGGAGCGGACATCTCACAGCGAGCAATCGGCGATCGTGTGCGCCGCCTGCGCGCCCTCTAACCACCGCAAAACGCCTACGCGCCAACGGCATCTGTTTGGTAACGTCGCCGCCTCCAGGGCCGATATCCGGGGAGGAGCAGACGATTGCGTCTTTCCGGTTATGGGAAATGAATAGTGACGGCCCAGCGTCGGAATTGGACGGTCGGGGCCGCAAGGTAGGAGTTAATACACGATGAGGCTGTCGAGGTTCGTGTCAGCAGCCATGATCGTCGGTGCGCTCGGCTTCGGGTCCCTCGGGCCCGGCGGAGCGGTGGCGTCGGCCGACCCGGTTGTACCCGCGCCGCTGAAGCCGGGACCAGACGACTATTGCCCACCGTGGTGCGGCGACGGTAACGGGCGCGGCGACGGCAATGGCCGCGGCAACGGGCCGGACTGGAAGCACTGGGATGGAGACAGGGGTCCGTGGTGGGCCAACAACCGCCACGAGTGGTGGGACGACCGCAATGGCCCGCCGCCATGGGGCTGGGGCCCGCCGCCGGCGTATCAGTGGGACGGCGGGCCGCCGCGCCCGTTCAACTACTGGGGGTACAACGTCAATCCCGTGTGGGATGACGGTTTCCGTCAGTGGGGGATCTGGTTGTTCGGCCTGTGGATTCCGGTCTTCGGCATCGGCGTCCAATAACCGATCAGTTCACGCACCCTCGGGCGCCTCGACTACGGCCTTGATGCGCTCGAGGGTGGTGCGCATGTCGCGGATGTTGCGCCGTTGGCGCAGCTGGCCGCCCAACAACGAGAACAGCTTGGTGAAGGCGCTGTCGGGCATCCGGAACGACTCGGTCACCTCTGCGCCGCCGTCGACCGGCGTCACCCGGTAATGCCAGGTGTTGGCGGCCCTGTCGCCGACCAGCACGTCGAAGCCGAATTCGCGTCCGGGCTCGCAGGCGGTGACGCGGCGGGTGGTCCAGTAGACCGGGCCGATCTCGTTGCGGCGCACATGTCCGCGGAATCGCGCACCCAGCGCGGGCCCCGTGGCTCCGTCGAGCCACTCGGACTCGAACACCTCCGGCGAGAACCGGCCGGTGTTGCGAACGTCGGCGATGAGATTCCAGATCTTGTCGGCCGGCGCCGACATGGATACCGTCGCGGAACCCTGCATGGCCATGGTTACGCCTCCTTCTGCAGTCGGGCACACGTGGTGCGGTAGCCCTGGCCGTGTTCTGCATAGCAGTAGTCCAGCGTCGCCGGGTCGACGAGCTTGAACGAGTATGTGCCCTCGGCATCGGACCCGGCGACCAGGGTGGCGTCGGGCGTGAAAGCTCCGACGAGGTCGTCCTGAAGCGGACCCCCCGGCGTCGACCACTGCATATAGCCCTTAAATCTCCACCCGGTCTGCTCGGTCACCAGCAGCGTCGCGGTCCCGTTGCGGTAACCCTCGGTGCTGGCGATTCGCTCCCGGTGGCCCGTCCAGCTGCCTACGAGGTTGGGGTCATCTGCCGAGGCGGTGGCAATCGGACTGAGGGCGCAGAGCGCGACCGCGCCGGCACCGACGGTGACGAGCCGGACAAATCGTTTGTTACCAACCACTTTCGTGTTTCTTCCTGGTTTCGGTGGGTATCGCGGTCAATGACCGAGCGAGTAGATGTGGTCGGGCGTCAACTCTTTGGTGATCGCGGTCGCCAGCGTGGTGCCGGGTTCGCTGCCCTGATACTCGATGTCGGTGTTGATGAGGATGACCAGCGTGGTCTGCTTCTGCGGCAGGTAGACCGCTACGGTTTGATAGCCGGGCAGGCTGCCGTTGTGTCCGATCCACCCGCCGAGGTTGAAGATGCCCAACCCGTATCCGTCCTGCGGCGGCATTCCGGGGGATCCCACCGTCTGCAATCGCTGCGCTTGCATCTGCGGCGTGAGCAGCTTCCCGGTGGCCAGGGCGGGCGCCCAGATGCGCATGTCGTCGAGGGT
>JAVRPG010000787.1:0-4996 GCA_032162325.1 Mycobacterium sp.
CGGCAACGTCAAGGGTCAACCGGTTGTCGATGTCACCGCAGCAACGAAGCCAGCCGGCTGCGCTTACCAGGGTCTGAGGCACACAGAAACGCGATTGGAATTCGACATCAGGCACGGAATCGGCTGAGCGGGGTGTTCGACGCGGACCATGCGCGGGGCACGGCGTCTTCGTCAGCGGTGCCGCGGGAGTTGACGATCCACGTTCGACCCGCGTAGTCGGCGATCTCGGCGGGTCCGACCGGCGTCTCGGCCGGCACGCCTAGTCCCCACGGAACCGACCACAGCGCGACCCTTTCGAGCACAGGACTCGGCGAGGCGGGCGCGAGGTTGTAGTCAATAGGTCAGCGCCAGGTCGAGGTCGTCGTTCGATCAACAGGGCGAACGCCTCGATCGGTTCGTACTCGCTGATCACGGCGCATAAGCATCGCGTTTCAGCCGGCACATGTAATCAACGCTGACCCCACAAATTCGTACGGCTAGCAGCAATGCCGGGCGGAAACCACCGAACCGCTGACGATGTCAGACTGCGCTGTCTGTTGTTGTCGGGTAGATCAATTCGAGCTCGCCGAGGTTAGCCGCGACGGTGACGAGGGGCAGCGCGGCGTCGGCGGCTCCGGCGCCTTCGGTCCCCTCCGAGCGCAGCGCTGGCACGAACTGATCGGTGATCGAAGGCCATGCCTTACCACTGATGCCTGCGAATCGTGCGGTCACGGATTCCGCATGACTCTCCAACACGGCGCGCGCGCGTGGGTAAGTCGACAACGGTGGCAGCGCCTGGATGTCGGCGATCACGTCCGCCGCGAAGCGTTGCCGGGTGGCCCGATTGGCTGCCCTCACGACCGGCGTCCGCAGGTTGGCACCCGTGCCGGTCTCCGAAAGGTAGTGGCGCACAGCATCATCGACTGTCCGACTGGCTGCAAGCGCGTCATAGCTGAGGGCCCTCACTTTGCCCTCGATCTCCTCAGAGGCGCCACGTGTGACGCGTAGGACCGCCGCTGTTAGATAGCGCGAATTCACCTGCAGCGCGGTATCGATCACCGCAGATACCGCCGCGGTCGCCCCGCGCGGCCACAGCAGCAGCGACACGACGATCGCGACCACGGCGCCAATCGTGACGTCTTCGATGCGTAGCAGACCGATCTGCCAGCCGGTCGGGGAAACAATGTTGAGGATGACCAGCACGGACATCGCGATGGTGGCCTGACCCGCTGCGAACGAGACCCGCGGCAGGTACGCCGCTCCGAACACGACGATCGGCAGCAACGTCCAGAGCACTGCGGGCTGGACACCGAAGGCCGCGATGAGCACTCCGCCGAGGGTGACTCCCACGGCGGTACCGACTACGGCCCGAATAACTTTGGTTCCAGTGCTCAATGCGCTGCTCCCCAGCACGACGATCGCGCCGAGCACGACCCAGAAGCCGTGCTGCACCGGGAACAGGTGGGTGACGGCCACGGCCAGCGCCAACCCGACGCCCGTGCGCAAGCTGTTGCGGGCCGCGACCGACCGATTGGCCAGAAAACCGGTCGAGATGGTGGCGGCGGCTACCGTCTCCGGCATCAGTCGATCAGCGATCCCCGTGTCCGGTAGCCGCAAACCGAGGGCTCGTGCCCATACCGGTCGAGCGTCGGCCGCGGCGGCCGCGGCGACGACAGAACCGGTGAGGCGGATCGTTGTGGCGATGGTTCGACGACTCAACTGGGTACGACCGACTGCGACCGCGGTCTCGTCGTCGTCCTCGCCAAGAATCTGGGTGACGTCGTCGCGGTATCGGCCACGCGCCACTGACCGCAAGCGGGTCAGTGCCCGGTCGAGGTCCGCACGGTCGACGGCACGGTGAGCGACTAGCGACGCAGCAAGCACCCGCGCGCAACACCGCAGCACGTCAATGGCCGGTTGTTTCATTGGGCCCCACGCGGTGGGGCTGTCGTCGTCGAGACGGTCGCTGACCATCTCTAGGTTGTCGACCACCCGCACCAGTGCCCGGCTTCCGGCCGTGAGTCCCACCGGGCGAAAGCTGGCGGCAAAGAAGTTGGCCCGCAGGGCGTCCATTGCAGTGGTCACATCGGCTGCGGAGCCGATGCCGTCCAGCCGGTCCGCCAGCGCGCCGCACACCTGCGCGGCATGACGTCGCAGCTCGCCGTGGTGTTGTGGGGGAAGCAGGAACAGCGCGGCCGGCACGCAGATCACGAGGGCGATCAGCCAGCCCAGCAGCCGCTCACCGATCGGCCCAACCGGGGTACAGACGGGCCACAGGTAGAGCAGCAATGTCGCCCGCTGGCCCGCGGAGACCGTCGCGCTGAGCACTCCGGCGAGGGTGACCGCTACCCCGAGAACGAACGTCAGCGTCACCGCGAGCCATGGGATGGAACTAACCAGCGTCCCAAGGGTCAGCAGCACGAACCCGTTGAATCCCAGGCCTAGGTAGCCAGCCGCGCGGTTCTGTCGGTTGCCGGGAAAGTCCGTAACCACCATCAACCAGAACGCGCCGAGCAACGTGTACAGCGGCGCTTGTGTGCCGCCGGCGACGACGAGGCTGACGGCCGCTGCAAGGGGAACAGTGATCGCCGCGCGTGCTGCGCGCCGCAGTGCGTCGTGCTCCGGATCGTGCGAGCGCAACCGCTCGAGCGTCTGCTTGATGAAGCGGGCCGACGTCGGCATGGCTGGATGGTAGGGCGCGGTCGCGATGCGGTTGGGCATCGCGTTAGTGACTGACACGATCGGCTCGGGAGTAAACGTTCATGGAGTCGCCGCGCAGGAACGCAACGAGGGTAACGCCCGACTGGGCGGCCAGTTCCACCGCCAGGGACGATGGCGCCGACACGGCCGCTAGTACGGGCACGCCGGCCATCACGCATTTCTGGGTGAGTTCGAACGATGCGCGCCCGCTCACCAGCAGCATTGCGTCGCGGGGCGGAATCAAGTCGTTTTCGAGCGCCCAGCCGATCACCGTGTCGACGGCGTGGTGGCGGCCGATGTCCTCGCGTACCACCAGCATCGTGCCGTCGAGGTCGAATAGCGCCGCACCATGCAATCCTCCGGTGCTGGAGAAAACCTTCTGAGCTGCCCGGAGTCTGCCGGGCAGTGCGGTGAGCGTGCTTGCGGCAATGCTGACCGTCCGGTCAGCCATCGAGTAACGGCTGACCAGCAGCACCGCATCGAGGGAGGCCTTGCCGCATACCCCACACGACGACGTCGTGTAAAAGTTGCGGGTGATATCAACAGTGGGTGGCGGGACATCTCCGGCCAGTGTGACGTCGAGCACGTTGTAGGTGTTGGCTCCATCGGGACCGGCGGAGCCTCGACAATAACGCACTGCGAGCAGATCGTCGCGGTGGGCAATGACGCCTTCGGTGAGTAGGAAGCCTTGCGCCAATTCCACATCCAAACCTGGCGTGCGCATCGTCACTGTGACGGGTGTGCCGTTGACCCGGATCTCCAGTGGTTCCTCGACGGCCAGTGTTTCGGGCCTGGGAATAGCCGTTCCGGCGGTGAGATGCTGCGCCCGGCAGCGCGTTGTTACCCGACCCATGCCGCGCTCACCGCTCGGCTGCGATCACACGACGGCGTGACAAGATGACCAACTCCCAGACGCCGTTGTCGTCGCGCGCGACCGTCAACGCGTCCGGATGAACCGCTGTCACGCGCCCGGAGAAGCCGCGCGGGCTGGCGTCTGAGACGTGAACCCGCAGTCCTGGAGTCGGCATCGCATTCGTCGTCACTCCTCGGAACATCGGCCCGACCACCATGTCACCTCCTCGCCTGGAACGCCTTATGGCCGATAAGAATCCCCTGTCGGGGGGCTGATGTCGGCAACGCTGCCGCCAATCACCGCCTACCCACGAACCGCAGTACCGGCATACCTGCTAGCTGCAATCGCGGCTGACCGTGACCGCTCGTGGCAGCGATAGCGATGCCTGTTGCAGCTAGCACCACTGCGCGCGGTGCCGCTGGCCGGAACCGCGGTTGGGCGGCAGCGTTGACGACTTTCGGCCATCGGAAATGTGAGTCTGGTTGGCGACCCGCAAGTGATCGACGCGCTTTTCGGACAGTGTCAATAGTGCACGCGCCGGCGACCACAGCGGAAAGACGAGCGATACCAAGGAGACGGGCACTGGCGCGGGCGCGAACTTCCATGGTGGGGGCACTTCTCGGTGGTGCGTACGACGGGATATTCGAATGACGCAGGCACTGATTACGGATGGGCGGGGTCACGCGGTGACTGTCGCCAAGCCTCGGACGCTGCGCAGTCGCGGGAGCCAGGATCGCCAAACTTGTTCGACCACAACTGATCACGTGGTATATCGCTATGATCCTCGTTGCACTCCGTGCCTGACTTATCATTCGATTCCGCATGGCTTGACGGGCGGCGCCAACACCCTCGCCGCAGCGCGGAATTCCTATCGTCAGAACATCACGGAGCTAGTGAGAATTCGCCGTCAGGGAGTACCGCCGGCGGTCGAGCATCTGGAGGCGGCGCTGGCCGGGGTGTGGGTGCGTGCCAAAGTAGCTGCTGCCCACCGCGATCTGTCCACCGATCAGATGTTTCTACAAACGTTGCTGTCAGAGGGTCCGGCCCAGGATGCGCTACGCGCGCGCCTTGCGGGCGCGACGAGCCGCGGGTTCAAGCCGGTGGTCGTTATCGTCGAGCCTCACGAAACCGTGAGTGCTGTGCTTGACCAGGCCAGAACTGAAGACACGCTGTTCGTCGTTCACAGTGATACCGAAAACATACTGCGATGGATAGCGATTCACGGCCCTGACGCCGGCGGATCAGGTCGTGCGCCGTTGCTCATGGACCACGCAGGCCTTCGCACGATGCCGATCAATGTCCTCACACAGACGTACGCGGTTGGCCCCCAAGAGCTTCAGCTCCAGCCGGTTCAGCTGCGCGACGCCGGCTGATCGCGTTCCTATCAATTCGCACACGCAACCGACGCCACTGTTTGTTGAGGGTAACGGGGCGTCATAAGTGGTGCTGGCATCAATGACAATC
>JAVRPG010000788.1:0-3604 GCA_032162325.1 Mycobacterium sp.
TCGACGATCAATGGGCAAGCTGGCTTGCGTGCTTGTGCTCGGGGCGCTCGTCGCCGCGGGGTGCGGCTCGTCGAGCCGCAAGAGCGACAGCAGCAGTGGAACCTCGACGACAGCCGCCGGGTCGACCGCGTCGACGAAGTTCGGCGATCTCGACTCGCCGTGCGGCAAGGGCACCGCCAAGGGTGCAACCGATCAGGGTGTCACCGACACCGCGATCACCGTCGAGTACGGCGATGACGCCGGCTTCACCGCATCGCCCGGTCTCAACAAGGAGATGGGCGACGCCATGAAGGGGATGCTCAAGTGGTGCAACGACCAGGGGGGCATCCTCGGTCGCCAGGTCACGGGCGTCTACGGCGACGCCGCCATCACCGCCGTCAACACGAAGATGCAGGAGGCGTGCAAGACCGCCTTCATGCTGGTGGGCACCGGGTGGGCGCTCGACGGCGCTTCCGAGGCGACCCGCCTCCAGTGCGGCCTCCCGGCCGTGCCGGGCTTCGCCGTCAGCCCGGAGTACGCGAACGGGCCGATGATGTACCAGGCCGTTCCGAACCCGGCCGACCAGACGCCGGCCTCGAACGTGTACGAGGCGGCCCAGCTGTGGCCGGACAAGATCAAGAAGGCCGACATCGTCCACTCGACGCTCGTCTCGGCGACGGAGACCTCCAGCGCCAAGGTGCGCCAGGCGGGCGACCAGGCCGGCTTCCACTGGCTCGATTGCGGCGTGACGCTGAACTACAACGGCGAGGCCGACTACAAGCCGTTCGCCCAGAAGTTCCAGTCCTGTGGTGCGGAGATCCTGTTCCTGAACCTGTCGCCGGGCCCCGTCGTGTACGGCCTGATCCAGGCCATGGACCAGCTGAACTACCACCCGATCATCCTCGGCGAGGCCAACCTCTACAGCCCGCAGATGTCGAAGTGGAACACCGCCGGCCTCGCCGACAACCTCTACGTTCGCGAGGCCTTCCAGCCGCTCGAGAACGCGGACCTCATCCCGGCCGTCAAGACCTACCTCGACGCCGTCAAGGCGACCGGCGGTGACGCATCGCAGCTCGGCGAGCAGACGGCGTCGTCGTTCCTGCTGTGGGCGACGGTGGCCAAGGGCTGCGGCTCGACGCTCACCCGCCAGTGCATGATCAACGGCCTGGCCAAGGTCCACAAGTGGACGGGTGGCGGTCTGCACTCCCCGGCTGATCCAGGTGCGAACACCCCGCCGACCTGCGGCCTGCTGATCAAGCTCACCAAGACGACGTACGCACAGTCGTTCCCGACGAAGCGGGGCACCCTCGACTGCAACGACAAGTACGGCGTCAAGCTGAGTGGTGCCGCCATCTCCACGGCGCTCGGGCCTGATCGCATCGCGACGAAGTTCCTGACCGGCAAAGAGCTGAAGCCGCAGGGCTGAGGCACTCGTGACGAACGGGGCGGTCAGCGCGCTGGCCGCCCCGTTCGCACACCACACGATCTGACCTGATGCAGAAACTGTTCGAATACACGGTCTTCGGGATCGTCCTCGGCGGGGTGTACGGCATCGCCGCGTCGGGTCTCGTCCTGACGTACAACACGTCGGGCATCTTCAACTTCGCCCACGGTGCCATGGCCATGCTCGGGGCGTTCCTGTACTGGGACCTCCGGGTCAACCTCGGGTGGCCGGCGCCGATCGCGCTGTTCGTCGTGCTCTTCGTCATCGGCCCGCTCATGGGCGGGCTGCTGTACGTCGGCATCATGCGCGGCCTGCGCAACACCGCCGAGGTGACGAAGATCGTCGTCACCGTCAGCTTGACGCTCGGGATGCTCTATCTCTCGCAGTGGGTCTGGAGCCCGTTGCAACCGCGCACCGAAGGCGACTTCTTCGGCAGCCACTCCGGGCTGCAGCTACCGGGCTTCAAGCTCCCCACCCACGAGATCATCGCCTTGGTGATCGCCGTGCTGATCGCGGTGGGCCTGCGGCTGCTCTTCTACCGAACGCGCACCGGTGTCGCCATGCGCGGCGTCGTCGACGACCCTGACCTTCTCGAGCTCAACGGGCACAGCCCGGAGCGCCTCGCCGCGCTGTCGTGGGCGATCGGCGCGTTCCTCGCCGTCCTCGCCGGCGTGCTCATCACGCCGATCGGTGGCGGCGGGCTCGAGGCGAACCACCTCACCCTGCTCGTGATCGACGCGTTCGCGGCGGCCATCTTCGGCCGGCTGCGCAGCCTGCCGCGCACATTCGTCGGTGCGCTGGTCCTCGGCCTGGCGAACAACTACGTGCTCGCCTACTCCCCGACATCGTGGAAGTGGGCGAGCGAGTTCCGCGTCGCCCTCCCCATGATCGTCCTGTTCGCCGTGCTCGTCCTGCTGCCCCAGGACCGCCTGCGCGGCACCTCCGTCCTCCGCACGCGCGAGCGCTTCTTCACGCCCTCGGTGCGCTCGGCGGTGATCGCCGCCGGCGCGCTCGTCGTCGGCGTGGCCCTCATCCGCCAGCTGATGGTCGACTCCGACATCACGGTCCTCACCATCGGCATGGGCTTCGCCGTGATCGCCCTGTCGTTGACGCTGCTGACGGGGTACGCGGGTGAGATGAACCTGGCCGCCGTGTCGTTCGGCGCCATCGCCTCGATCATCGCGTTCCACATCGCGACCCATGGCACCGGTGCCGGTGCCCGCATGTCGCTCTGGGGCGTGCTCGTCGCCGTCGTCATCACGGGCATCGTCGGCGTGATCGTGGCGATACCCGCCATCCGGCTGCGCGGGGTCTACATGGCGCTGTCGACGATGGCCTTCGGGCAGTTCCTGACCGTGATGGTCCTGCAGGACGGTCTGCCCCACACGTTCCCGATCTTCCACTGGAAGTACTCGTTCATGGACCAGGGCAGCCTGGTCATGGCGCCGCTGAAGATCGGACCGTTCGACATGAAGAACGGCACCACGTTCCTCATGTTCAACACGGTCGTGTTCGCAGTGCTCGGGATCGCCATCGTCGCGGTGCGCAACAGCAGCTACGGGCGCCGGCTCACCGCCATGCGCGACAGCCCTGCGGCGGCGGCGACGCTCGGCCAGAACCTCCGCCGACTGAAGCTGTCGGTGTTCGGCTTCAGCGCGGCCATCGCCGGCCTCGGCGGCATCCTCATGGCGAGCGCCCTCGGCTCCGTCACCGCCGACCACTTCAGCATCTTCGTGAGCCTCGCCCTGTTGATGCTCACCGTCGTGTTCGGGGTGTCGTACGTCAGCGGCGCCCTGCTCGGCGGCATCCTGTCGGGCGTCGGCTTCGGCGTCGTCGTGTCGACCTTCCAGAGCCTGCAACAGCACCACCCGGCGTTCAGCAGCCCCTATGCGTGGTTGGCGCACATCGCGGCCGTCTCTCCTGCGCTCATCGGCATCGGCCTCGGTCGCAGCCCCAGCGGCTCGGTCACCGACATCGTCGCCGGCTACCGACCGCTGGCCGCCGCCAGGCGCATCCTCGTCGGCGGCGCCGCCGTCGAGGCGCTGCTGTACGTGCTGTCCCTCACGCACGTGATCGGGCACTGGTGGTTCGCCATCCTCACGATCGTGCTCGTGCTGGTGCTGCCGGTCTTCGGCCAGATGCTCGCGCCCGAGGCGTACCTCGACGAGGAGGCGGTGCGCG
>JAVRPG010000789.1:0-2647 GCA_032162325.1 Mycobacterium sp.
GGGTGGCGGCCAGCAGCACACCGATGTTTGTGCCGACGGGGTTGAAGGCTTGCGCGAAGTTGAGCCGCCGTGTCGCGGTCTGTTCCGGACCCAGCGAAAGGACGTAGGGATTGGCGGAAGTCTCCAGTATCGAGCAGCCCGCGGCTATCGCGAACAATGCAACGAGGAACGCTTCGTACGTCATGATCTTGCTCGCCGGATAGAACGCAAACGCGCCCACCGCGGCAAGAATGAGGCCGGTGAGAAGGCCTGCCTTGTATCCGAACCGCTGATTTATGAACGCGGCCGGAATTGCCAGCAAGAAGTACGCGCCGAAGTACGCCAACTGAACCAGCGAGGCCTGGAATGTGCTCATATCGAAGATGCGCTTGAAGCCCGCCACCATTGGAGTGGTGAGGTCCGCCGCCACGCCCCACGCGGTAAAACAGCAGATGAGGACGCCGAACAGCAGCCACATCTTCGGATAGACCAAGGCTGGTTTCGCCGTGGTGGTTGGCAATTCGGCGGGTTGATCGGCGTGCTCTGTGGTCGTCATGTTCGGCGCCCCCTCTCGTCATTGAGAACCGTCAGATCCCCCGACATGTGATCTAGATCACGCTACTCAGGTCGTGCCGCTGAGGGAGTGGTTCCGCGAACAGGAGGATGCCGACCGTTCAGTCCCCGGTGAGCCGGTTGGCCGCCCGATCGCGCGTGGCCCGGTCCGACAGCGCGCCGCCCGGCCGTGCGACGGTCAGCGCCCGCCGACAGCGCGGCGACCTTGAGCACCGCACGCAGCACGTCCGCCCGGATGTCGCGCAGTTGGCCGCGCCGGTGTCCGCCGAGCAGGCCAAGGTCCCCTGCAAGGGGACGCCGCATGAGCGTGTCAGAAAAACACACACTCAACGCCAACGGCATAATGGTGGATGCCCCAGTGCTGCGGCGATCAGAGCGCATCGTCCAGCTAGCTCCACACCCAGGTAGCTAGCGGACAGCCTCCCACCAGGGGTTTTGCTCCGACCGCCTCCGCGCTGAGCACCTCGTGGACTGACGGCGAAACATGCCGTCACCTGAAGGAGGCGGTATGGCTGAGTTATCTCCGGCGCCCGCGCCGCTGGCATCTGCGGCGTCGACGGTCGTCGACCTGGAGCCGGTCCAACTTGTAGCCCCCGATGGGGCCCCAACGTCTGAGGATCGCTACACCCGCGATTTGCCACCCGAAACGCTGAGCTGGCTCTACGAGCTGATGGTCGTCACGCGCGACCTCGACGGCGAATTCATCAACCTGCAACGCCAGGGCGAGCTGGCGCTGTTCGCGTCCTGCCGCGGCCAGGAGGCCGCTCAGATCGGCGCGGCGGCGTGCCTGCGCAAGACCGACTGGCTGTTCCCCCAATACCGCGAGATCGGCGCGTTCCTGCTGCGCGGCATCACGCCGGCCCAGATGGGTGCCGTCTGGCGGGGCAAGTGGCACGGCGGCATCGGGTTCACCGAGAGGTGCTGCGCGCCGATCGCCATCCCCATCGGCACCCACGGATTGCATGCGGTGGGCGCGGCGATGGGAGCGCAGCGACTGGGCGAGGATTCGGTGACACTGGCGTTTCTCGGCGACGGCGCCACCAGCGAGGGTGACGCGCATGAGGCGCTGAACTTCGCGGCGGTGTTCAAGGCGCCGTGCGTGTTCTTCATACAGAACAACCAGTGGGCCATCTCGGTGCCGATCAGCCACCAGATGGCGGCGCCGTCGATCGCGCACCGGGCGATCGGCTACGGGATGCCGGGCATCCGGGTCGACGGCAACGACGTGCTGGCCTGCTACGCGGTAGTCGCGGAGGCCGCCCAGCGGGCCCGTGACGGCGGCGGGCCCACGCTCATCGAAGCCATCACCTACCGGATGGGACCGCATACCACGTCCGACGACCCGACGCGGTACCGGTCACAGGAGGAGGTCGACCACTGGGCTGCCCGTGACCCAATTCAGCGATACCGCACGTACCTTCAGTCGGTCGGCGTGTGGACCGAGCGGCTCGAGGAACGGGTCGAGGCCAAGTCGAAGCGGTTGCGATCCGAACTGCGCGAGTCCGTCGTGGGTGCCGACGACTTCGACGTCGCCGAGATGTTCGACACCGTCTACCACGACATCACCCCCGAGTTGGTGCGACAGCGCGAGGAATTGCTGACCGAGTTGGCGAAGGAGGTGTGACATGACGCAGATCATCGAACGACCGGCGATGAACGGCGACGACATGCCAGAGCCGCGGGGCCCGATTCTGACGACGGTGCCGACGGCGCCGACCCTGACCATGGCGCAGGCGATCAACGGTGCCCTGCACGACGCGATGGCCGCCGACGAGCGGGTGCTGGTGTTCGGGGAGGACGTCGCCACCCTCGGCGGCGTGTTCCGGGTGACCGAGGGGCTGGCCGAAACCTTCGGCGAGCAACGGTGTTTCGACACCCCGCTGGCGGAGTCGGGCATCGTCGGCATCGCGATCGGAATGGCGATCCGCGGCTTCGTACCGGTCCCCGAGATCCAGTTCGACGGGTTCGCCGCGCCCGCGTTCGATCAGATCGTCAGCCACTTGGCGAAGTACCGCATGCGCACCCGCGGCGACGTCGACATGCCGGTGACCATCCGCATTCCGTCCTTCGGCGGAATCGGCGCGGTGGAACATCA
>JAVRPG010000790.1:0-3043 GCA_032162325.1 Mycobacterium sp.
GATAACGGCGCCGCCGTAGGAATGACCTACAAGTACCACGGGGCCGTCGATCGCGCCGACGTGTGCCGCGATGGCGGCCGCGTCGAAGGCGAGACTGCGCAACGGGTTCGGTGGGGCGACCACCGAGTGCCCCGCGGTCTGCAGCTCGCGGATCACTCCGCGGAAGCCCGACGCGTCGGCGAAGGCGCCATGAACCAGAACGACGGTTGGTGCGGATGATGTCGTCATCAGTGCGACCCCTTTCCCAGGCGACGAGCGGATACGTGCCCGTCACACAAGATGGCAGTGCGTTCGGCGGCGATCCGTCACCAATTCGGGTGTGGGACCCCGGCGGTAACGGACCTCACCTGAATAGGTGAAGGATCGCCGTCTCGCTGGATGCCAGCTTTGAGTCAAGCGTTCTTCTGCCCGTATACGTACCGACCTCGGAGGCGCCAGTGACGACGACACAGATGCAAACGTACGCGGACGCACCGACGAAGGTTGTCGGTGCCGCGAACGGTTTCGACTACGCCTACCGTGACGTCGGCACCGGCACGGTGCCGCTGGTGCTGCTTCAGCACTTCCGCGGCAACCTCGACAACTGGGATCCGGCGCTGATCGATGCCCTGGCGTCTGATCGCCGCGTCGTCGCGTTCGACAACGTCGGTGTCGGCGGAACGAACGGAACAACTTCCAACACCGTTGAGCAGATGGCCGCGGACGCCATCTCGTTTCTTGACGCGATGCAGTTCGACCGAGTCGACATCCTTGGCTTCTCGATCGGCAGCTTTGTCGCGCAGGAGATCGCCCTAACGCGCCCCGCGTCGGTGTGCAATCTGATACTGGCCTCTTCGGCACCCAAGGGCGCCGCCGGGATGCACGGTTGGGCACCATGGGTGATCGACGCCGTCGGCAAGCCTCAATCGGACCCGGCCGGCTACTTGAAGGTGTTCTTCGCGGAGTCAGCGTCGAGTCAGCAGGCCGGCCAACAAGCCTTGCAACGCATGTTTACCAAAACCAGTGGCTTCGACCAGCCGACGGCCTGGCAGACACGACAAGCCCAATATGACGCCGTGTGCGCCTGGGGCATACCGAATCACGCACTGCTGCAGCGACTCAGCGCTATTCAGCACCGCGTGTTCATCGCCAACGGCGAGAGCGACCCCATGATCCTGCCGCACTACTCCTACCTACTCGCCGGACTGATTCCGGGAGCGGAGGTCAAGATCTACCCCGACTCTGCGCATGGGTTCCTATTCCAGCACCATGCTGAGTTTGCTGCCGACGTAGAGCAGTTCCTCCGCCGGAACGGTGGTCCGGATGAGTAAAGCCAACGCCGATCTACAGGCCGACGTGTTCATCGGCCCGTTCCTGTCCTTTGAGCAGGGTGCGGGAACGTTCGCGGCGACAACGTCGACCCTTGTGTCCGGCCCGTCAGAGGCCGTTCTGATCGATGCACAGCACATTCGGACGGACGTGGCCACGCTGGCAGAGTTCATCGGACGTACGGGCAAACGGCTGACGACAATCTATGTGACGCACGGGCACGCCGACCACTGGTACGGCGCCGGCGATCTGTTGGCCACATTCCCCGACGCACGCGTCGTCGCGACGGCCCCGGTTGTGGAGTACATCAAACAATCGGGAGAGATCGAAGCGCAGCAGTGGACGGCGATGTTCGGCGAACGGGTTGCCAAGCCGACTGCCGTTCCAGAGACCCTGGACGGATTGACAATCGATCTCGAAGGACACGAGCTGAGGATCGTCGAAGTCGGCCAGGGCGACATTCAGCCCAGCACGATCGTCCACATCCCCGACATCGATACAGTGGTCGCGGGTGATGTGGTCTACAACCAGATCCACGCGATGCTCGGATTGAGCGGTCCCGGTGGCTGGAAGCGCTGGATCGAGAGCCTGGATGCCATTGAGAAACTTTCTGCCCGAATGATCGTCGCGGGCCACCGGAAACCCGAATCCTCTGACTACGAGGCGAGTCGGATGCTCGATGAAACGCGTTCGTACATCAGTGATTTCGCTGAAGGAGCCCAGCGGCTCGACAGCGCCGATGAATTGGTTGAGTTGATGAAGTCGAAATACCCCGACTTCGGCAACCGCTGGACGCTGCACTTCTCGGCACAGTCCTGGTTCTCAAGAAAGCGGGCGTGAGGCGCCCAACGCCACGCGAGTGGAAGGCAAAGATTATGCGGCGCGCAAAAATTCAGACCGAAGACGGCACGATCCTGCGGGCCTACCTGCACTCGCCGGGACCTGGCGCTCACCCCGGGATCGTCATGTGTCCTGGCTTTGGTGGAGTCAAACCGCACATCGACCCGTACGCCGCCTTGTTTGCCGAAGCTGGTCTTGCCGTGCTCAATTTCGACAATCGCGGCTGGGGCACATCCGAGGGCGAACCGCGGCAGGAACTGAACGCGTTCAAACAGATCACCGACCTCCGCGATGCCATCACCTTCGCCGAATCTCAACCGGAGTTCGACTCCGAACAAGGATTTGGCGTTTGGGGGTCGAGTTTCTCGGGGGGACTGGCGATCGTCACCGCCGCCAATGACCCCCGGGTCCGGTGCGTGGTCGCGCAGATCCCGAACGTCAGTGGTCACCGCAATGCGGTCAAGCTGTTTACCACCAAGCAGCTACACGAGATCCGCCGCCGAGCCGCAATCGACCGGCTCGCTCGCCAGGCCGGAGAGCCTCCGATGATGGTGCCGATGTTTTCCGAAGACCCCGACGAACTGTGTGCATTCCCGGGCGAGTTTCCCGAGGAGTACCGCGAAGCAATCGATTCGGGGATCTGGAACAACCAGACAACGATTCGCTCACTGGAGAATTTCATCGAGTTCGAGCCCGCGGGCTGGCTGCCCTATGTGACTCCCAAGCCGCTGCTGGTGATCCTCGCCGAACACGATCGATGCACCTTCACCGAGGTTCAGCGGGAGGTGTACGAAACCGCCCCGGAACCCAAGAAGCTGCTCACCTACGACGGCGGTCACTTCGATGCTTATACAAGATTTTTCGAGCAGACCGCTCCACCGGCTCGCGACTGGTT
>JAVRPG010000791.1:0-3519 GCA_032162325.1 Mycobacterium sp.
GCGTGCGGATGGTGTGTATCAGCACCAGCGCCGGGCCGCTGCCTGCGGTGAAGTACCGCAGGCGCGAGCCGTCGGATCGGGTGAAGTACTGGACAGTGCCGTGGCCGTCGGTCCATGTGTCGGTGTAGGTGCTCATGCGCACACCGCCTCGGATTCGGCCTGCTCGGCCGTGACGGGTAGGGGTTGCTTTGCCCGGGCCGGCAGCAGGACGGCGACCACGACAGCGGCGGCGGCCGCGATACCGGCGCTCACGAGAGATCCGATCTGAAGGCCGTCGAGGAACGCGGAGTTGACGGCGGCGCGGACGTCGGGGATCACTGGCGGCGGCAGCTGGCCGATGACCTGCTGTGCGGCGGCCATCGACCGTTCCATCGTGGCCCGAACCTGCTCTGGCAGCGCGGACACCGTGGGGCTGCCGCCCAGCCGGTCCGAGTACACGGACGCGAAGACGCTGCCGACGATCGCGACGCCGAGGGTGCCACCCAGTTCGCGGGTGGTGTCGTTGACGGCGGAGCCGACGCCGGCCTTGTCGGTGGACAGCGAGCCCATGATCGACTCGGTGGCCGGCGCTGTCGTCAGGCCGAGACCACCGCCGAGCATCAGCATCTGGGTGGCGATCTCTAGGTACGGGGTTGCGGCGTCGGCGGTGGACGCCCATGCCAGGCCTGCCGCGAAGATGGCCAGGCCCGCGACGACGACCGTCGTGGTGCCGATCCGTTCGACAATGCGGGGCCCGACGATGCTGGCAACGGCGATCGAGATGGCGACCGGCAGCAACCGCACTCCGGTTTCAAATGCGCTGTAGGACTTGATGAATTGGAAGTACTGGGTGATGACGAAGATGAAACCGAATAAGGTCAGAAAGCCCGCCGTCACTGCCAGGCTGCCGCCGGAGAACCGCCGGTTCATGAACACCGAAACGTCGAGCATGGGGTGCGAACTGCGCCGCTCCCACAACGCGAAGCCGGCGAGGACGACGATGGCGATCCCGAAGCCCGCTGCGGTGCGCACGCTGCCCCATCCCCAATTGGGCGCCTCGATGACGGTGTAGACCAGCGCCGTGATGCCGATCGAGGACAGGATCAATCCCGGGAGATCGACGCGCGGTGCCGCCGGGTCGCGTGACGTCGGGACGAACAGTACCCCTCCGATGATGGCCACCACGGCCACCGGCACGTTGACCATGAACACCGAGCCCCATGAGAAGTGTTCGAGCAGCCAACCACCGGTGATCGGGCCTGCTGCCACACCGACGCCCACCATGGCCGCCCACAATCCGATCGCTTTCGCCCGCTTCACGGGATCGACGAAGATATTGGTGATCAGCGAGAGCGTGGCCGGGAAGATCACCGCGGCGCCGACACCCATCGCCGCACGCGCCCAGATCAGCGCGTCCGCCGAGTCCACCTGCGCGGCATAGACGGACGTGATTGCAAATACCGCGAGCCCGGCGCTGAGCCAGCCCCGTCGGCCGAAGCGGTCGCTGAGGCTGCCCACTGACAGCATCAGACCTGCCATGACCAGCGTGTAGGCATCGACGATCCATTGCAGATCGGCGGTATCGGCGTCGAGTTCACGCGACAGGGTGGGCAGGGCGACGTTGACGATAGTGGCGTCGACGCTGACGACGAAGACGCTCAGGCAGATGAAGGCAAGCGCGGCGATCGGATGATCGCGGAAAACTGGTGTGCGTGTAATCATGGACAGGACCGTAAACCTTTCAGACAAGCTTTTCAAGTGATATGACTAGATACTTGTCTGAGTGGTAGAATTATTCCGTGCCCAGGAGCTACAAGCAGAACTGCCCGATCGCCAAGGGCCTCGACGTGCTCGGCGAGCGATGGACGCTGCTGATCCTGCGAGAGCTCATCGGCGGCGCCCGCCGATACGGTGACCTGCGCGCTCAGCTGCCCGGCATCGCCACGAACCTGCTGGCCGACCGGCTTCGCGAGCTAGAGGAGGCAGGGCTGGTCGAGCGCGAGGAGCTGCCTCCACCCGTCGCGCGGACGGTCTACACCCTCAGCGAGACGGGCTGGCGCAAGGTGCTGCCTGTCGTGAAGGCGATCGCGACGTTCGGGCTCGACATGGTCGAACCCGACGAAAGCGCGCTGACGCCGCTGAACGGATTCCTGGCAGGCATCCTGCTGGCCTTCGAGCCGGCAGTGGCAGGCGACCTGAACGCCTCGTACCGCATCGAGATCGATGACCGCCGTTTCGAATTCACGGTGAACGCAGGCGGCCTCACCGCCGCGCAGGGTCCGTTCGCCGTGACCGTGACCGCGACGGCGGCGGACCTGATCACCGCCCGGCTGGGCGCGACCGCCGCCGAACGCAAGGCCGCGCTGCGCCGGGTGAAGTTCGACGGTGACACGGTCGCGGTCGACGCGATGCGAACCGTCTTCGCGTTGCAAGGAGATCCGGGTCTGCTCGCCGCCTAAGCGCGAGCAGACGCAAAGGTCCCCGACACGCCGAAGAAATGGCGCACTTTGCGGCTGCTCAGCTGGCGAGTGCGGTGTCGTCGAGGTGGTTGAAGATCCGTCTTACGAGTTCAAATCGTTTGTTGCGCACGTCGTCGACGACGATCGGTATGACGGTGAAGCCACATTCCTGGAGTCGTGACGTCTTCATGCGGTCATGTCTGAGCGCCTCCGGACTGGCATGCCATTCCATGCTCTCGTACTCTGCAACGACCTTCGCCTCCGGCCACGCGAAGTCGACGCGCCATAAAACCCCGCAGCGGTCGACGATCTCGTATTGGAGCTCAGGCATCGGCAACCCGCCGTCGATGAACACCAATCGCGCTTCGCTCTCCATCGGAGACTCGGAGCGCCCGTCCGCGTGCTTCATCAGCTCGCGGACCTTGACGATGCCGCGCCGCCCTTTCTGTTCGCGGATAGCTGCCTCGAGTTCGGCAGCAGTGCACGCTCCGCGGTGGAGGGCGGCATCGAGTGTCGCCAGCGCGCGAGGACGCCGTAGCGTGCGCGCGACCTCCACCGCCGTCCATGCCGGCGCTGTGGCCAACCGCCCGTCGACGCGTAGCAGCGGTGCGTCGATTCGTTGGTGCACCATCAGGCCCGCGGTCGGCCGCATACGAACGCCTGGATCCAGGATGTGGAGCCGGTCGTCATTTTCGGTGTCGAAGCCGTACAGATGCGCGGCCGTGCCCATGCAGGCGACGATCACCCTGCCGGTCATGAGATCCAGCCCCGCGAGTCGACCAACCGCGTCGGGCGGACGCAACGAATAGATGCCGTGCCATACCCGGATGATTGCGCCTGCCTTCAGATGGGCGGCAAGCGCCTTGCGCGACATCACCGATAGCAGTTCGTCCCGAGTGGCTAGGCCGCCACTGGAAGTGAAGACCTCGTCGATGAACATGGCGTTGAGATTGTCTGCCGCACCACCAACCGGACATACGCCGACGCCGATCTGTGGATGAATGGTCGGATGTGCATTGCCCAGCAGTCGCAAAGGGACCCGACACGCCGAAGAAATGCGGCACTTTGCGTCTGCTCGCGG
>JAVRPG010000792.1:0-8363 GCA_032162325.1 Mycobacterium sp.
TCTTTGTCAGCTGGGCGATCTCGGTGGCGATGTCGGGCCCGAAGTTGTGTGGTGCGTTGAGCCCGGTGCCCACGGCGGTGCCCCCGGCCGCGAGCCGGTAGAGCTCACCCTGTGACGCCTCCACCCGGTTGGCCGCGGTGTCGAGTTGGGCGGCCCAGCCCGACCATTCCTGGCCCACCGTCAACGGAACCGCGTCTTCGAGGTGTGTCCGCCCGATCTTGACGACGTCGTTCCACTGCTTGGCCTTGGTGGCGATCGCGTTTTGCAGAGAGCGGACCCGCGGCAAGAGCCGGGTTTGAATCTCAAGGACGGCCGCGATATGCATGGCGGTCGGGAAGGTGTCATTGGACGACTGGCCCATGTTCACATCGTCGTTAGGGTGGGTAGGTTCCTTCGAGCCGAGTTGCCCGCCGACCAGCTGGATGGCGCGGTTGCTGATCACCTCGTTGACGTTCATGTTGGACTGGGTGCCCGAGCCCGTCTGCCACACGTAGAGCGGGAAATGCTCGTCGAGCTCGCCGGCGATCACTTCGTCGCACACCTGGGCGATCAGGTCGGCCTTCCACCCGGGCAGCCGGCCCGCGTCGGCGTTGACGCGGGCGGCGGCCTTCTTGACATACCCGTAGGCGTGATAGACCTCTTTCGGCATGTGGGCATTGCCGATCGAGAAGTGGATCAGCGACCGCGCCGATCCTGGAATGGCTGGTGCAACAGTCACTTAACGCAATTGAGGAAGGCATCGGGGTCGGCGGTGTGGCGGCACTGCTCACCGAAGAGGACCCCGATTTCACCGCGTTGATCCGCGCGCTGCTGGTGCAGCATCGCAGCGCTCTCGCCAACGTCGTTCGGGACGCGTCGCTCGGCGGGGAAGTCCGAGAAGACCTCGACGTCGAAACGATGATGGATTGCATCGTCGGCGCATACCTCGCCGAGCGTGCCCGCAGTGGTGTCGTGCAGCCCGGGTGGGCTAAGCGAGTCCTGCGCACGCTATGGCCAGCGTTGACCGTCCAACCCGCCAACAGGCCCTAGCCATCTCTTGGATCTGCCGAGACGGTGGGCCACCCCTGACACGTCCGTGTGCCGTGTCTCACAGGTACTTCCCTTGTGGCCGTTGCGGTTTGAAACGGCCAGACTGCATGAGACAACTACGAACCCGCTGGTCAGTGATGCGGTAGATGCAGCCTGATCTGGTTCGGCAGTGTGCTAGCAGAGTGCTAGCAACAGTTAGCACCAGTCCGTAGACTGAGGTTGTCAGGACCGATCCCGTCGCTTCAAGGTGGTGAATCATGCCGCAGGACTTTGATCGTGCCGCTGCGGTGGCCAATGCTTCGCACGACATCGGCGGCTTCATCAGGGCTCAGCGTGAGGCGGCACATGTCTCGGTGCGGCAGTTGGCCGAAAAGGCCGGTGTCAGCAATCCGTATCGCCGTCAGATCGAGCGCGGGTTGCGCAAACCCACTGCCGACGTGCTCAGCCAAATCGCCAAGGCACTACGGGTATCCGCGGAGGTGCTCGACCTGCAGGCCGGAACTCTTGAGCCCAGAGCGGTGCGTGATGCCATCGTCACCGACGCGGCGATCACTCGCTGTTAAGCCACACATGGACGGCGTTGGTGCTACAAGGAGGTGTCCTCGGTCAATTAATCTGTCGCGCTGCGACCGCTCTGAGCTGCGATGCGACAGATTGATTGACCGACACTTGTCGCGGTTGGTCAATTTATCTGTCGGAAGACCAAAAATCGGGGCGGGGGAGGGGAGCGCGGGTTGATACAGGTCGCTGCGCCCGTGGCGCCGCGATGTTCTCAGACAGGAAGCGCAGTGTGGCGCGACAACGTCGAACGGCCCCGCGATGACGATCACCGGGGCCCATCAACTGCATCTCTCGCACTTGCCAGCATGAGCCAGCAGTCGTCATCGGACATGGCATTTATTTAGTCGGAACAACAACAATGTGTGCTTCTCAAAATCCGTGTCACCGTCTCAATTCTGATGTCACCTAGATGGCACCAAGTGGCCGAAATTCTCAGAGCCGTGTCGCCGATGTGGTGGGTGTGGTTGTGAGAGCCACAGTCGTCGTCCGCCGCCGCGCTGTAGGGTCCCAGTCTCCGTGTCCTAATCCCAGTTGAGATGGCCCCTCGATGGCATCTTGGCCACGAAACTGGGATGGCTGTAGTCCACGGCGCCGACTGCCGCTTAGGACCACTGCGCTCCGGCCGAATCCGTCGGCAGGTATCCGTCGGGGCTTCATAAGTACGGAAGAGCAGAGCCAAGCGCTTCCCCGGGTAGCGCTTAGCCAGGGAACAACGGTGTGGGCGGGACAACAGTCTCAACCAGACCGGTATCGACGTCGCACACAAGACCTGAGATTAGGAAAGCGGTCCCGTGGATCGCCTGCAGAATGACTTCGACATCGACGCGGACCGACCCAACGGGGTCGCTGACCGACTTCGTTTCTAGCTCAAGCAACGGAACCTCGAAATACTCGGCCAACAACTCGGGAAAAGGCACCAGATCCGTCATCCCGCAATCAGTGTGGTGCAGGATGACCAGGTTCCAATTCCCAGGGCGGTGAGTGCTCGCGTTGGCTGCGCCGACCTTGCCCAGCATCGCCGTTGTCCGGAGTGTCGCGGGGGTGATCCGGCCGCCGACGTTGCGGATGATCGCGGCCTCACCGTTTTTGAGGCCCAACACATGGGCCGGGTCGACGCGTGGGTCGACGCACCCGATCACCATCATGTTGCCGCTGGGATTGATGGTCAGGTCCGCACTGAATGCTGTTGTGGCGAATTCGGCGTTGCGCCGGGTCAGATCACGCGGGTCAGTCATCAACGTCTCCTTCGGCCGAATATATGAGGCTGCTGAAGCACAGAATGTCACTAACGTGCGAGCCGTCCCTGCTTAGACCCAAGCCCCACCGTCGATGCGAGAGCCTGCGAGCCCATGCATTTCGGTCACC
This sequence comes from Mycobacterium sp., assembly GCA_032162325.1. Classification (GTDB taxonomy): domain Bacteria; phylum Actinomycetota; class Actinomycetes; order Mycobacteriales; family Mycobacteriaceae; genus Mycobacterium. Next base: position 2,956 of record JAVRPG010000792.1, read on the forward strand.
CCGGTGTGGTGGCCTTGCTCGGCGCGAAGTCATCGACGTGGCCGCGCTCACCTGCGGGCATTGCCGGTCCATCGTTGCATTGCACAACCGACCTCGAACGCCGTCTCGAAGACGACATACGAGAGTCTCAAAACTTCGTCTCGGAGATGACACGGCGATATGACGGACATCTGCAAGTCCGCATCAAGGTGGTGTGGCTCTACCAGCGCGAGTGTTCACCCACGCCGGCAACCCACGAGTCGATTTGCAGCACGAGGCCTTCGGCCTCAGCTAGCCCCCATACCAACTTGTTCAATCGCGGTCAGGTGATCGGGGTCTGCAGCCGTCTACAGTTCTGAAAACTGATGTCATATTCCCATTTGAAATGTCATCCGAATGTCATTAATGACAAAGAGTGGGGAAAACTCGCTTGGTCGATCTGAGAGCAATGCAAGCCGTTGAAGATCCCCGGGTCGACGGGAGGCGCCAGGACTCGTCGCTTATTCAGACGCCCTGCTTGGTATCTGTCATCATCGCATCTGTCATCATCATCATCATGGTGCAGCCTGGTGTGAGCAGCGGAGCGTTTCGGGCGCGGGTAATCACAGCACCGCTGAAACCGGCCGCCGTGGACAGTAGAGATCATCCAGCAAAGATGGCGTAAACCCATTGCGGCCCAGCCGTATTGAGTGCACTGGCCCCTGCGACAGGGGGAGAACGACCATGACGAATTTGTCACCATGAGCCGGTTCTAGTCAGCTCCAAGGCTGCATTGTAGTCAGGTGGGGTCGGGAGCAACGCGGACCACGACCTGTCCGATGTTTTCCCCGGCGAACATCGCGACGAGGGCCTCGGGTGCAGCATCGAGACCGTCCCAGACCTTGGTGATGGCCTTGAGTTGACCCTGCTGAGTCCATCCGGTCAGCTGATCGAGCGCATCACCCCATTGCGGCATGAAATCCGCGGTGAGAAAACCCTCGAGCCGAAGCGCCTTGTTGATGACCAACTGAGGGATGCCGCGTGGGCCCGGCGCCAGTACGGCGTCCTGCGCAGTGTCATAGCTTGCCACCGCCCCGCAGCACACAACGCGACCGTGCGCGGCCATCAACGGCAGTACCGCTTCAAGGACGCCTCCGCCGACGTTGTCGAAAAAGACGTCTGCGCCGTCTGGGCAGGCGGCACGCAGGTCTGTGGCGAAGGTGGGGGAGCGCCGGTTCAGCGTTGCCGAGAACCCGAGTTCATCTTCCAGAATCCGGTTCTTGTCGTCCGAGCCGGTAATGCCGATGACCCGGGCTCCGGCAATCCTTGCCAGTTGTCCGGCGAGATGGCCGACGCCGCCCGCGGCAGCCGACACCACCACGGCGTCATCCGCGGTGACCTGACCCACCTTGAGCATTCCGAAGTAGGCGGCAAGTCCGTTATGGCCCAGCACGCCGAGGTGGTGGTGCAGCGGGCCTTCTGCCCCCACGGGCCGTACCCGTGAGACCGGTACGACCGAGTACTCCTCTCAACCCGCGAAACACGTCACGATCGCCCCCGCTGCCGGGCCGGCCGCCGGGCCCGGCGACCACCTCGCCGACCACCGCGGTAAAGATGCCCTCGCCGGGGCGGGTCAGCGGGAAGGCGGTGGTGTTGGTCATGACCGCGCGCGCGGCAGGTGGGACCTGCGCATAGATGGCGCGGATGAGGACCTGATCGGGGGAAAGCGGCGGAATCTCGGTGGTCACCGACTTGAAATGTTTCACACCCAACCTGCCCGAGGGCGCCTCGGCGAGCACAATCTGGTGATTCAACGTGGCGTTCAACGTGATACCTCTTCCTCTAGGCCCCGTAGTGGGCAGCGCCGCAGTGCTCAAAGTCGGCGGTGATTGCGCGCGGCGGCCGTGTTGACCTGGCGCAGGCGCAGGGCTTGTCTCGATGTGCCGGTCCCGCGCGGATCAGCGCACAGCGCGCAGCGCTTGCCGCGGTGTTTCGCCGTACATCTGTTTGTGGGCGGCGGCGAAGCTACCGAGGTGGGTGAATCCCAGTGGTGGGCAATGGAGGCGACGGTGCTGTGGGACGGATCTGCCGAGCGTAGATCCCGGTGGGCGCGGCGCAGTCGGACCAGGCGGAGATAGGCCATGGGCGAGATTCCCAGGTGACGTTGGAATCCCTCCTGCAGGGTGCGCACACTGACGTGGCATTGCCTCGCCAGTGTCGAGGTCGTGAGCGGCAGGTGTGGTCCGGCGTCGATGATGTCCATCGCGTCTCGAACCGCTGCTGGCCGGCCCGGATCCGCAGGTGCAAAGAGCTTTTGGCGATAAGGGTGGTCGGCCACCAGCAGTAAGCCATGAATCGGGCTTTCCACCAACGGGTCCCACACCACAGGGTGCCGCAGCAGGCTGTCCGGGCCGTCGAGCTGACGGTGCACCATGAGCAGCAGCCGTACCCAATCGTGGGTTGCGCCCGCTTGGAGCTTCAGTGTTGCGTTGAAGGGAATCGGTGACCGCACCGGGCCACCGATCAGTACCTCGAGTGCCCCGTCGACTGCGGCTCGGTCGATCTTCACCGCGAGATTGCGAGTTCCACCTGGCCATCGGCCCACCGTTGTCTCGCCGTCGGGCCCGAACACCGAGGCCGCCTCGGGTGTCACCCTGATGTCCACCCCGCGATGCCGGGACTCAAACCAACCCGAAAGGGGAACGTTGACGTGGTAGCTGGCGCGAGGCTGGTCGAAACTGAGTGCCACATCTGTCTCGTAGGTGACGTCGGCCAGGGTGATCGGCCCGATGCATGTGACACGTTGGGTGAATCCGAAGTTCTTCGAGGGTCCTACCAGTTTGAGTCGATGTGGATAAAAGGCGGTCTTACACATGTGAATTGCCTGCTCCGGCGACGTCGTGCGAAGCCGCGAATCCGACTGCGCTGGCTGGCTAGCATCACCCATCGCCTTAATCACCGTCTCCCTCACTTCCCACACTCCATACCGCTCAATGAACAACGGGCATCAGCTTCGCGAAAGTGCTTTTCCAGCAGCGGCTTTCCTTCCTTCGCCAGCCAGCTGTCGAAGTCAAGCAGTGCGGGGTGCAGCATGCGAAGAGTGGGAATGTCGGCGCTCCAGCCGCGGAATGAAGAGGTCATTGCGGCGAATTCACCCTCGGCGGTAGACGCGTCGGCCGGTGTTCTTCCGGCGATGACGGCCACATCCCGCCCGGTTGCTCGGGCGATCGCGGACAAAAGCTGGTCCAGGCTTAATTCGTCGCCTGCCAACTCGATCGCTTGGCCCACGAAGCGACGGGGATCGGCGAAGGCCAGCGCCGCGAACGCGCCGATGTCGCTGACCGCGATGAGCTGGACTCTCTCGTCGGGTGGGATCGTCCGGATGTGTGCCGCCTGACCGTAAACGCCGTAGGTGGGGTCGGCGTGGTACTCCATGAACATGACCGGGCGCAGCACGGTGGCCGGGATGCCGAGTGCCCGAATGTGTTGCTCGATCTCCCATTTGACCTCCCAGTGCGGAATTCCCGAGGCACGGTCCGCACTGCCCACGGAGGCATAGACAAGATGACCCACACCGGCCGCGTGCGCGGCATCGGCAACGTTGACGCCACGCTGCAATTCGTTCTCGGCGAAATCCGGTGCGATGAAGGCGGGCTGAACGCTGAACACCCCGTGCACACCGCGGACAGCGGCGTCGAGACTGCCGCGGTCGTCCATGTCCCCTACGACGAGCTCAGCGCCCGCGCGGGCGAGTCCGGTGGCGCCCGGACTGTGCGGGTCCCGAACCAGCGCCCGTACGGGCCGGCCGCCGGAAAGTAGGTGTCGGGCGGCGGCGCCGCCCTGCAGCCCGGTCGCTCCCGTGACGAGGATTGCCCGGTTCGTCGTTGCCATCTTGCCTCCTGCCAGTAAACTGCCAGCTATTCGGAGCGGTGCTCCGTATGCTTGAGACGATACGGAGCGGTGCTCCGGTTGTCAATGAAGAAGGGGTCGATGTGGTGCAGGCAGCCCGCGCTGACGCGCAGCGCAATCGAGAACTGCTCGTGGCCGCAGCCCGGGAGGCATTCGCCGCCCGCGGGACCGACGCGTCCCTGCGGGACGTCGCGCGGAGTGCGGGCGTGGGCATCGGGACCCTCTACCGGCATTTCCCCACTCGCGAGGCGCTTCTGGAGGCCCTCGTCGACAGCAACTTCGAGGAATTGCGCGCCCGAGCGGACGAGCTGCTCGATTCGCCACGCGCACCGCAGGACGCGCTAGAACAGTGGCTCACCGAATTGGCCGCCGGCGCACGCACGTATGCGGGTCTGCCGCAATCCATCATGGCCGCATTGGCTGACGAGAACTCGCAACTGCACGCCTCGTGCGCCGCAATGCGGGCGGCCTGCGCGCGCCTGCTGGATGGCGCGCAGAAGGCGGGGACAGTGCGCTCTGGGGTCACGGCCAGCGAGGTGATCGCGCTCGCCGTCGGCTTGGCATGGGCAGCGCAACAACCGGGTGCGCCAGCCAACTCGATGGCACGCTTGCTCTCCACGGCAATGCATGGCCTGGTCGTTCCCGGATAGACGGGGCGGCGGGCAGGTTCACGATGGCGGTCAGCGGTTTTGATCGCGCCAGGCGATCATGGTTCTCAGTTCGGCGAAGTCGTAACCGTCGCTGGTCGGGTGAACCTCGGTTGTGAACAGGGTGACACCCTCGGTGTGGAAGGCGTCCGCGTCCGTGTGGTTGGTCCAGCCCGTTGCGCGCTCAATCAACGTCTCGTTCCGTCCGGCGTCGGCGGCAAGGTCTTTGAGCAGTTCGTTCTTGCGGCGAAATTCGCTCAGGCTCTCGAAGCTGTGCCAGATGTCGGCATGTCGCGCGACGGCCGGCAACGTCCTGCGTTCGCCGCCGCCGCCGATCAGTATTGGAATCCTATGTAGCGGAGCGGGAATCAACTGAGAGAGTCGATGTTCAATCCGGGACAGTCCCGCATCCAAGAGGTCCAGCCGGGACTTGACCGATCCGTAGCGGTAACCGTAGACGGCGTAATCCTTTTCGTACCAACCGGCGCCGAGGCCGAGAACGAGTCGTCCGCCGCTGATGTGGTCAACGGTGCGCGCCATGTCGGCGAGCAGGTCGGGGTTGCGGAACCCAATCCCGGTAACGAGCACGCCGATTTCTGGTCGCTTTGTGATCTCGCCCCAAGTGGCCAGGGCCGTCCAGCCTTCGAAATTGTTGACGTCCGGCTGTTCGGGTAGCAGGCGCGGGCTGCCGTCTCGTACCGGCTCCAACGCAGGTCGATGGAAGTGGTCGTAGCCAAAGATGACTGACCGGACCCCGTGAACTGGTCCACGGCGAACGAGAGTCGTTCATAGGTGGTTACAGGTGGCAGCCTAGCGGGCTGGGGTCTGGTAGCCCAACCGCCAGTCGTTATCGCACATGCTCGCGCTCGGCGACCTTCACCAACCGGCGTGCAT